>JACJZD010000001.1:0-190000 GCA_020635795.1 Flavobacteriales bacterium | reverse complement strand
GACTACCAGGGTATCTAATCCTGTTTGCTCCCCACGCTTTCGTCCATGAGCGTCAGTTATAATTTAGTGAGCTGCCTTCGCAATCGGTGTTCTGTGTCATATCTATGCATTTCACCGCTACATGACACATTCCGCCCACTTCAAGTATACTCAAGAAAAACAGTATCAATGGCAGTTCTATCGTTAAGCGATAGGATTTCACCACTGACTTATTTTTCCGCCTGCGGACCCTTTAAACCCAATAAATCCGGATAACGCTTGGACCCTCCGTATTACCGCGGCTGCTGGCACGGAGTTAGCCGGTCCTTATTCTTATAGTACCTTCAGCCCTTTACACGTAAAGGGGTTTATTCCTATATAAAAGCAGTTTACAACCCATAGGGCATTCATCCTGCACGCGGCATGGCTGGTTCAGACTTTCGTCCATTGACCAATATTCCTCACTGCTGCCTCCCGTAGGAGTCTGGTCCGTGTCTCAGTACCAGTGTGGGGGATAACCCTCTCAGGCCCCCTACTGATCGTTGCCTTGGTGAGCCGTTACCTCACCAACAAGCTAATCAGACGCATGCCCATCTCTAACCGCCGAAGCTTTAAGAACAATGTGATGCCACATCGTAATATTATGGAGTATTATTCTTCCTTTCGGAAGGCTATTCTCCAGTTAGAGGTAAGTTGCATACGCGTTACGCACCCGTGCGCCACTCGTCATCAAGTATTGCTACTCATGTTACCGTTCGACTTGCATGTGTTAGGCCTGCCGCTAGCGTTCATCCTGAGCCAGGATCAAACTCTCCGTTGTAATTAATCTTAAATGTTATTTAAGATTGTCTCTCACGAAGTTGAAATTAATTTTCTAATCGGGATACTTACCTTGTTTTTTTATCTTACTTCAATTTTTTCAAAGAACACTATATAATTTATAGAGAACTATATCTTCATTATGTTGTTTCCAAAATATTAATCAGAACATTTTCCGATTTTTTGGGGAGGCAAAAGTACAACTACTTTTTTAATCTCCAAATATTTTTTCAACTTTTTTCAAACTTTTTTTTCGACATTCAATACCGTTGTTTTGAATGGGGTTGCAAAAGTAACTCTTATTTTTAACTCTGCAAGTTTTTTCAAAAAAAAATTCAAATTATTTTTTCGCTCCTTGTATTTGTATGAAACCGTTGTTTCGAAAGCGGATGCAAAAGTAGACAGCTTTTTGATATTAGCAAATGTATGGGTGCTTTTTTTTTATCTATTTTACTATTGATACTGATAATCAATTAGATATTTTTCACAGTGTGATGTTAATAAAGTTGGCAAGGTGGCTTTGTTGCTGAAAAACCTACTTTACTTTATTTATAAATATATTCTATAAAGGATGATTAAAAAGTGTTTTTATATTGATTTTCGGTATTGTTTGGATTATTCATCTCGAAAAATAAAAAATCTAATTGGTCTGTTTTTTTATTAGAAAAATATTATTTCACCATGGTTTACCATCAACCAATATCTTATCCTCATACGTAACTTTTTTACTTAAGTCAATTAAACTTAAATTACAATTACTTAAGAAATGATTTAAAAAAGCCACCCTATTATCTACTTCGTTAGATTTATAAACATTTTTATTTTCTTGAGCTGTCATATAAATATAAAATGCCAATCCTCTCATTAATAAAACACCCTCTCCTAAAGAATCTTTCTCGCATTCATAAGAATACAATGGAAGCACATCCATAAATGCTAACTCGTTAGGATTAAAGCCTACAAATAACTTTGGCAAGTTATTCTTTAACAGAATATCAAATTCATAATATATACTATCATTAAAATTGTTAAGACAATAAATAAGATTATTAATATACATTGGATTTGCCCTGAGTTTTTCTAAGTTATTTTTTAATTGTGATTTACTATACAAAAAAACAAGATCATCTTTTCCTGAAACTCTATTACTCATATAAATTATGACACGTTCATAATTATCCAAACTCAACTCATCATGAAACTCAAATAATAAGAATAAAATATAAGCTTGAATAGCACCTTTATTAAATGTCCCTTTACCATTTTCAAATAATTTCAAATTAAAAACATTTCCTTCTATAAAAAATGAACTCTCTATTTTAAACTTAGTATTCTTAAAAAAATCTTGAATTAAGGTGTTTATTTTTATTTCCACCAATTCATCTTTAACAGATGTGGTATCTTTATTATTTGATCTATCACAAGAAAGTAATAGCAATAGTAGGAGTGATAGTAGTAGTTTCATTTAGCTAAAATACTAAAGTATAGAAAAAAACATTAACTAGGTTAATAAATCTATGGTGTTGTTAAAGCCACCGGTATAATTTTCCCATTAAAATAATTAGCACCTGTAATACAAAACTGGTGAATGTATATTGCTATTTGTACTGCAGATAGTGGTGCTTTATAATCGGGGAAAGCTTCGTTTAACATTTCGGTTTGAGCGGCACCCAACGCTAAGCAGTTAAATTTGGTATTGCTTGCTTTGTATTCTTCTGCCAACACCTCGGTTAAGTTGGCTATTGCGGCTTTTGATGAGCTGTAAACCGACAAATCCGGAAATTTTGCACTCCCTTGAAAGCCTCCCATACTACCTATATTAACTACATGCGTGAGCTGTTCTGGCTGATTGTTTTGTAATACCTCTTTAATAAGTAATGCTGGAGCAAATACATTTACCTTATATATATGTATAAAATTGTGCAGACTTGTTTCGCTAAATGGTTGATTGATTAAAACACCCGCATTGTTTACTAGTATATGAAAGTGTTTGGCTTCTTGTGCTATAACTTGTTTTAAATCGTCGCTTAAACTTGGCGAATCAAAATCGACACCATATATAGTAATGTTGTTGTTATATAACTTTAGACACTCGGCTTGTAAGGCTTTTAGTTTGTCGGTATTACGAGACAAAACAACAATATAGTTATCGGCATGTTGGGCAAACTGCTTTACGAGTTCGTAACCTATACCTCTACTGCCTCCTGTAATTAATATGTTGGTCATAGTTTACCTCCTTTGCTGTATGCTTTTTGATAATAGGGATGTTCTAAACTAGAAATTATAACTCCACTACTGGTTGAAGCATGTACAAATTTACTGTTTGCCAAATAAACCCCAACATGCGAATTTCGTTTACCTTCTATATCAAAAACTAAAATATCGCCTTCAGCTAAACTGCCTTTGGGTACTTTTTGTAATTGTTTTGCAATTTCGGATGAAGTACGCGGCAATGTTTTACTATATACATTATTATATAGTACATTACAAAAACCCGAACAATCTACTCCACTTTTTGATGTCCCACCATATTTGTACTGAACACCCACCCACTCGTCGACAAACTGATACAACTTAATGTTTTGAACGGCTTTAGCATCCACTTTTAAAATATCGGCATATTTGTTTTGGAGTTCAACGGTTGTTTTATCTAACTCAACGTTGTTTGTACTTGCTTTTTTTGTCCCCTTACAACTTATTAATACGACAAGTAAAAGTATTGTAATGATGTGCGTATTGCTGTAAAATGTTTTCATACCAAACCAAAGATAAGGTTTAGCTAAAAAAATAAGGTCTGACATAGTCAGACCTTATTAACAACGTTTATTTAATAACGCTTAAGTTACATCAAAATCAACTACCAATTTTTCTGATGCTGGATGAGATTGACAGGTTAAAATATACCCTTGAGCAACTTCCTCATCTGATAAGGAATAATTCATTTCCATGATGGCCTTGCCTTCTAGTACTTTTGCTTTACAAGTACAACAAACCGCTCCTTTACACGAAAATGGAGCATCAACACCATGCTCTATTGAAGCGTCTAAAATAAAGTCGCCATCGGCAGCCAAATCAAATTCAATTTCTTCACCATCCATTAAAACAGTTAAATGGCTGGTTCCTTTAAAATCACCTGTTACTTTTTCGGCTTCTTTTTTAACAGGAACAGTAAACAATTCGAAATGAACTTTTTCGCTCGGCACTCCAACATATTTAAGCGTATCGCTTACCGAGTTAATCATCGGTTCTGGTCCGCAAATGTAAAAACCATCCGCTTTTAACATTTCTACATTAGTCTTGATAAAGGCATTCATTTTTTTATCGTCAATTCTACCACAGTTTATTTCATCAAACCCTAAACTTGCACCTTCATCATAAGTATAAGTAACCGATAATTGATTAGGATGTTGAGCCAACAATTCATCAATCTCTTTTTTATATATGGTTGATGCTACGTTAACATTACCATAGTACAGAGTAAATTTACCACCTGCTTTTAACACCGATTTTAATAAGGAAAAAATTGGTGTTATTCCACTTCCTGCAGCAATTCCCACCAAATTGGCGTTATGGTTTTTTGCAATAAAATTTCCTGCCGGAGTCATAACTTCTAATTCATCACCAACTTTAACTGATGTATTTAAAAAGGTAGACATTCTTCCATTCTCCACTTTTTTTACCACCACCCTAAAATCGTTTTCGTGTGGAGCGCTACTCAACGAATATGACCTCCTTACATCTTCACCATTAATTGTACTTTTTATGGTAATGTACTGACCAGATTGGTACCTAAACTCGTTTGACGAATCAACATCAAATGCAAGAGATACTGAATCCGCTGTTTCTCTTCTTAAATCTTTTATCTTAACTGTTTTAAACAAACTCATCTTTTTATCATTTTGGGCAAAATTAAACTTATTATTTAAAAAACTTTTGTTTGATTTAAATTACTGTTGAAACAAAAAAGAAATGGTTATATTATTAACAAGTGATTTTTATCATAACACTTTTAGCAAATTTATGAGTAAACTTGTATGTTTTTTAACATAAAAATATGGACGATATTAAAAAATTAGAAGAGTTTCAGGCAAAAATTGATGCGGATATTAAAATTGAACCTAAAGATTGGATGCCTGAAGACTATAGAAAACATTTACAACGACAAATTTCTCAACATGCTCACTCTGAGGTAATAGGAATGCAACCAGAAGGAAACTGGATTAGTAGAGCTCCTAGTCTACGTGCAAAGGTGGTGTTGTTAGCTAAAATACAGGACGAAGCTGGTCATGGTCAATATTTGTATTCGGCTGCCGAAACTTTAGGAAAAAGTAGAGATGAATATATTGAAGAACTACAAACCGAAAAAGCAAAATATTCAAGCATATTTAACTACCCTACGTTAACTTGGGCAGATATGGGTGCTGTGGGCTGGTTAGTTGATGGTGCTGCTATTGTTAATCAAGTGTCATTACAGCGAACCTCTTACGGACCATATTCAAGAGCAATGGTAAGAATTTGTAAAGAAGAAAGTTTTCATCAACGTCAAGGGTACGAGATAATGGCTCAGATGGCTAAAGGAACTCCTGAGCAAAAAGCTATGGCTCAAGATGCTTTAAACCGTTTTTGGTGGCCATCTATTATGATGTTTGGACCTCACGATTCTGATTCTCCAAATACTGGAAACGCTGTTAAATGGAGAATTAAACGTGAAACTAACGATGAGTTGCGTCAAAAATTTATTGATAAAACTGTTGGTCAAGCCGAAGTTATTGGATTGACTATTCCTGACCCAGAACTAAAATGGAACGAAGCAAAAAGTTGTTATGATTTTGGTAAAATTAACTGGGAAGAGTTTTGGAGTGTGGTAAAGGGTAACGGACCATGTAACAGACAACGTCTAAAACACCATATAAATGCCCATAAAGAAGGTGAATGGGTTAGAAAAGCAGCATTGGCTTATGCTGCAAAACAAAAAGAAAATCAATTAGTTGCTTAATTACTGAATTAATACCATAATAAAATGAACAATATTAAAGATAGTCAAGGAGGAGTTTGGGAAGTTTTTATACAAAGTAAACCAGGATTACCTCATAAACATGCAGGAAGTGTGCACGCTACAGATAAAGAAATGGCTTTGCAAAATGCTAGAGACATGTACACAAGAAGAAATGAAGGAACGTGTATTTGGGTTGTACCTTTAAATGCCATTGTTTCTTCTATGCCAGAAGATAGTGATTCGTTTTTCGATCCATCGGATGATAAAGCATACAGACATCCTACACATTATGTAATGCCTGAAGGAGCTAAACACATATAAGCCCCTCCATACCTCCCCTAAGGGGAGGCTTATGTAGAGGTGCGAATAAAAAATTTTAATAAATTGATATAAACTAAAAAAACATCCGACTAGACTTGTATTATTAGGCAAGTGTGGTGGTAACTCCTCCCCTTCGGGGAGGTTGGGAGGGGCAAAAAAAAATGACTACAAAAGAAGCATTGATAAATTATTGTTTAAGAATTGGTGATACAAGCCTAATTCTTGGTCAACGTATGAGTGAATGGTGCAGTAAAGGACCTATTTTAGAAGAAGACATTGCCATGACCAACATAGCTTTAGATCATATTGGACAAGCAAGAACCATGTTAACTTATGCTGGTGAGCTTGAAGGAAAAGGTAGAACGGAAGATGATTTAGCTTATAAAAGAAATGAAAGAGAGTTTTTTAACTCATTGTTATCAGAACGTCCAAATGGGCATTTTGGAGATACAGTAGTTAGAAACTTTTTACAATCGGCATACTTTTATCACTTATATAAAGCATTATCAACCAGTAAAGATTTGATGATTGCAGCTCATGCAGCAAAATCATTAAAAGAAGTTACCTATCATTTGCGTCATAGTGCCGAATGGATTGTTAGACTAGGTGATGGTACTGATGAAAGTAAAGAAAAAGTACAAAACTCCTTCAACGATATTTGGGAATATACAGGTAATCTTTTTGAAATGAATAAAGTGGATGAAATACTTATTGCCGAGGGCATAGCTGTAAACCAAAACGAAATAAAAGCGAAATGGAATACAACAATTTCTGAAGTTTTAGAAAGAGCAAAGTTAATTCGACCTCAAGATGGTTATATGCAAACAGGTAGCTTAAAAGGTCTGCACTCAGAATACCTAGGACACCTGATAGCCGAAATGCAATTTTTACCAAGAGCTTATCCAGATGCCAAATGGTAATAATTTACCATGAATTATCAAGAAAAATATACAAAAGAACAGGTTTGGGAATTTCTATCAGAAATTCCTGACCCTGAAATACCCGTAATTACCATAGAAGAACTTGGTGTTTTAAGGGAAGTCGAAATCCTAACTGACAAAGTTGTTATCACAATAACACCTACTTATACAGGATGCCCAGCCATGAAGTTGTTCGAAGATGAAATTATTTCAACTTTAAAAACAAAAGGAATAGACCATGTTGAAATAAAAATGGTTTACTCACCAGCTTGGACCACTGATTGGATGTCGGAAAAAGCAAAAGAAAAACTGGAAGCTTATGGCATTGCACCTCCTATTGATGGCTCACAAGACAAAGGAATACTTTTTGAATCGGGACCAAAAAAAGTAAGATGTCCACAATGTAAATCTACAAATACTACCTTAAAAAGTCAATTTGGTTCTACTGCTTGCAAAGCACTATACAGCTGCAACGATTGTTTAGAGCCTTTTGATTACTTTAAATGCATTTAATTTTAGAAATTCAATAGTCTGAATAATTTAACTTAAAATTTCTTTATTCTTTTTTTAAGTTATTAATAATCAACAAGGTGAATGATTATTATAAATACAAAATATTATTTTGTTATTTCACCTAATATTAGCTTTTAATTTTTTTATCTACTACCACTCCTTGTAAAGCAACCATTTTTATTCGAGTTCGTCTTTAACAGTTGTATGTATTATTGTTAAATTTGTAAATATTAACAAGTCTGAATTTTGATGAAGAAATTACTTTTAATCGTTATTATTTTATTTGCGTTTGCATCTAAATCGTCTGCTACTCACGTAATGGGAGCTGATATTACTTATACTTGGATTAGTGGAAACGATTACCAAGTTACGTTAACATTGTATCGTGATTGCTCAGGATCTACTATTGGAACTACACCTCAAGATATTGATTTATCTTCATCATGTGGTAATTTTTCTGCTTCATTAGACTGGGTTAGTACTACCAATGTGTCTCAAGTATGTGCAACTGCAACTACAACCTGTAATGGCGGTACGCTTCCTGGAACCGAACAATACATATTCACAGGGGTAGTAACTCTACCTCCATGTAACAATTGGGTGATGTCATGGAGTTTATGTTGTAGAAATGACGCCATTACTAATTTAGCAACACCTGGATCTCAGGATTTATATATCCAAACTACTTTAAACAATGTTTTAGCTCCTGGAAATAACTCTCCTCAGTTTTTAGCTTTACCAACACCATACCTATGTACTAACCAGCTAACAATTTACAATCATGGGGCTGCGGACATAGATGGCGACTCTCTTTATTATCAATTTACCACTCCACTTGATGGACCTGCAGCTCCAATAGCATATACTGCTGGATATTCTACAAACAACCCTATTATTACTGCTTCTGGAATGAATTTAAACCCAACAACAGGAGAAATGTGTTTAACCCCAACAGTAGCTCAAATTTGTGTTGTATCGGTAATTGTAACAGAATATAGAAACAATGTTTTAATTGGAACTTACATCAGAGAAATGCAAGTTGTGATTTCAAATACATGTAGTAATACTGCTCCTTTTGCTGGGAGTGCTCCAAATTGTGGTAATGTAGGTGGTATATCGAATGTTATAGCAGGACCAACTGTGATTCAAAATGATAGCAATTCGTTTTCAATGTGTCCAAACGATAATATTTGCTTTACTGTTAATGTTTCTGATCCTGATGGTGATAATATTACTATTTCATCAAATGCTGCTACAGCGATACCTGGAGCTACTTTAACAATAACTGGTAATGGAACTCAAAATCCAAGCCTAGAATTTTGTTGGACACCAACGTCATTAGACTCAGGAATAAATGTTTTAACTATTAATTTAAGAGATGATGCTTGTCCCATTTCAGCAAGCCAATACTATACCTATGACATAACTGTATTCGATCAACCTTATGCGGGTCCTGATCAAATTATTTGTGGTCCTCAATGGGCACAACTAAATGCTTTAGGTGGAGCAGGGTACTCATGGTCAGTATTATCAGGAGATCCTCTTAACCCAGGCGTAAACATTACTTGTAACCCTTGTGCGAATCCTCAAGTAAAACCTGCTATAACAACTACATATTTGTTAACTAGTACTCTTTCTGCTGCTTGTATAAATACTGATACAGTTACCGTTACAGTCGTTCCTGACTATTTTGTAATCCCATTTGGAGATACTACTCTATGTGATTACTTAGCTACTCCAATTGGTGTAAATGTAGTTCCAGCTGCTGGAACATATACATATAGTTGGAACAATACTTCATTATTAAGTAACCCAGCTATTGCAAATCCTAGTGCTTTTCCAAACAGCACAACAACTTATGTAGCTACTGTAACATCACCTTTTGGTTGTGTGAAAAAAGACTCAGTAACAGTTAATGTGAATCCTCCTCCGACATTATCTATACGACCAGGAGACACAACAATTTGTTTAGGAAGTTCTTTAAATTTTGACTTACAATCAACTTGTATGTATACTTTAAACATGTTTGATAGTTTTGGTGATGGATGGAATGGGCAAAGCATCTCCGTTTATGACAATGGAAATTTAGTAGGAACGTATACTGTAGCTACTGGCTCATCAAACACTGCAACATTTCCTATTACCAACGGAAATACCATTACATTAGTTTATGGAACAGGCTCTTTCCAAAGTGAATCATCATTTAATTTAGTTAATGGGCAGGGTGGAACTCAATTTTCTGTTGCACAAGGAGGTATGTCAGGATGGGTTAATGGAAACACTTACTACACTGGTGTAGGAAACTGTGGTCCGACCTTATCTAACTATACTTTTAATTGGAGCCCGGCCGCTGGTTTATCTGCTACAAATATTCAAAACCCTGTAGCAACTCCATTAACTACTACAACTTACAATGTAACATTAACTGATGCAGGAGGCTGTAGTGTAAATAGAAGTCAGACTATTACTGTTGTACCTAACTATACGCTTACATCTACACAATCTGATACAGCTGTTTGCTTAGGAGAGACCGTTAACTTCTCCACAACAACCAACCCAACTGGTTCATTTAATTATTCTTGGACACCTGCTTCGACAATGAATAATCCTTCAAGTGCTAATCCAACTGCTACTTTTACAACTCCTGGTATAAACACTATTATTGTTAATGTAGATAATGGTGGTGGCTGTATGAAATCTGATACAATGAGAGTAAATGTTGCTCCAACTTATGCCCCAAATATTAATATTGTAAATAGCGATACAACTATTGGGTGTAGTGATAGTGTTATTATCAACTTAAACTTAGGCGGGGGAATACCTGCTGCATGTGGTCCAAGTGCTTCTGTAGCATGCTCGGGCGCTTCCACACCTAGAACTGTTGGTACAGCTACTGGAGCTAACTCATCCACCTCTTTTCCTGCTCCTTATGGAAACTATTATAGAAATGCTAAGCATCAATTTTTATATACTGCTGCAGAGTTAAATGCTTTGGGTTTTACTGGTGGTAAAATCACTCAAATTGGTTGGCAAGTTAATACAATTAATGGAACAACTACATATAACTCGTACACTATTAAAATGAAGTGTACCAATATTACCAATTTAACAACTTGGCAAACAGGTTTAACACAAGTATTTAATCCTAAAGTTGTTAATATTGTTACAGGATGGAACATGCATACTTTTGATGTTGCTTATGAATGGGATGGAACGTCAAACATTGTAGTTGAAATATGTTTTGACAACTTAGCTACATCATACACAAATAACTCTATTACTCCATGGGGTGCAACAACGTTTACATCTGCCATACGATATACTTCAGATTCAAACCCTGCTTGTCCTGCGACGAATACTCCCACCACGGGAACAAACAGACCTATTACAAGATTTTCTACTTGTCCTACAACTCCAAATCCAGCAGCATTTAATTATAGCTGGACTCCTACAGCTGGTGTGTCTAACCCTAACATTCAAAACCCAGTTTTAACACCTGGAGCTACTACTACTTATTTTGTTACGGTAACCGATCCAATTGGTGGATGTTTTGATACAGATTCTATTAATGTTACTGTTACTTCTCAACTTTCAGCTACAATTCAGACAGTACCTGCAATTTGTAACACCTCTAATGATGGTCAAATTATAGCTAGTGGCATTGGTTTAAATGCTCCTTTTACATTTGAATTTTTTGATAGTACAGGAACAACTCTAATTCAAAGTAATATTAGACCAGTATCAGATACTTTGTTTAATATTTCTTCTGGAACTTACTTGGTTGTTATTACAGATGTTTTAGGTTGTAGTTTTGATACGCTTGTTTCTCTTGCTCCAACCACTCAGGTCTTTGTAAATAACGTTACTAGAGATTCTTTAATTTGTATTAATGGTTCCGTTTCATTATCAGCCACACCAAGTGGAGGTACTGGAACATTGAACCTTGTTTGGGATAACGGCTTAATAGGCAACGGGCCACATACAGTAAGTCCAACCATTAATACTGCATACCACGTTTATGCACAAGATGCGATGGGCTGTACATCAGCAATCGATAGTGTAGTTATCACTTTAAGAGATACTATTCAATTAGGATCTATTACTTTTAGTCGAGATACAATTTGTCCAGAAGACACAACAAGACTAACTATACCTGTTGCTTCTGGAGGTTCAGGAACAGGCTATGTATATAATTGGTTTGACAGCAACAACAATCCTGTTGGAACTGGTCAAAGTATAATAGTTAGACCTTTAACTAGTCCAGCAATTTACACAGTTGTTGTTGGTGATAATTGTACTACACCGACATCGACTAGAAATGTAACAATTTATTGGTCGCCACTACCAAAACCAAGTTTTACAGTGATTAATAACACAGGCTGTTATCCTATTACTGCATCATTTTTAAATACCACTCCAAATTCATCAAGTATAAATAGTGTACAATGGAATTTTGGTGACGGTGGCACTTCGTCAAATATTTTAACAGTTGACCACTTATACAACTCAGCTGGTTGTTATGATGTTACTTTAACTGTAACATCTACTAAAGGATGTGTTAGAGATACGACTATTATTGATGCTGCATGTGCTTATGGGTATCCTATAGCCGACTTCAGCATGAACCCTCAACCAACAGACCTTACTAATCCTTTTATTCAGTTTACGAATGAAAGCTACAATAATTTAAACAACTATTGGACAATTCAAGGAGGAAGTCCATCAATGTCAACAGATATAAATCCAATCTCGGAATTTCCTTCTGATTCAGCAGGTGAGTACATTGTTTGGTTAACAGTTGAAAATAGTTACGGTTGTTTAGACAGCACCTATAGAATTGTTAAAATTGATGGTTTATATTTATTTTATATGCCGAGTGGATTTACCCCAAATGGTGATAATTTAAATGACACTTTTAAACCAATAGGCGAAGGTATAGATACTAAGAATTACCTATTTATGGTATTCAACCGTTGGGGAGAAAAATTGTTTGAAACCGACGATTTAAATGAAGGGTGGGATGGAACATACAATGGCAATCCTGTTCAAACAGACACCTATATTTGGAGGATTAAAGCCAAAGAACTTTATAGAAATGTAAATACCGAACATACGGGATTCATTAACTTGACTAGATAAATAAAAAAAGCTCCAATAAATTGGAGCTTTTTTTATTTACTTATAACTTTTAAAATTTAACTGCAGTACCATAGGCCAATATTTCTGCAGCTCCCTGCATAACATTTGAAGTTGTAAATCTAACATTTACTACTGCATCAGCTCCAAGTTTATTTGCATCATCTATCATTCTTTTTATTGCTTGCTCTCTAGAATCTGCCAAAAGTTGAGTGTATTCTGAAATCTCACCCCCAACAATGTTTTTTAGTCCTGCAAAAAAATCTCGACCAATATTTCTTGCTCTAACAGTACTTCCTCGTACTGTTCCTAATGTCTCTTTAATTTCTTTACCATGTATGGTTTCGGTTGTAACAAATATCATAATTAATCAGTTTTAGTATTTATATGGTTAACGTTCGTGTGATTTAAATTTAAATAAAATAACCTTGACATTATTATTATTCAACATTTGAAATAGCAGAAATCTATTTCTAATCGATTCATCAAAATTATCATCTAACCACAAAAGTAAATTATAATTGGGGAAATTATGTTTTAAGATGTCATAATCATGATAGTCAACTGATAAATTACAAGGAAAATTAATATTTTTCAAATTATGTTTAATCAATTCCAATTCATTTTTCAAACCAATGCTATCTAAAGTATAAAGACCCGGCCAATTCAAATAATAACTTACCTGATATCCTTTATGTTGGAATTCTTCAAGTAAACGAACATTGTTTGATTCTACTATTACATGCGATGGATTGATATGATTTTTTACACAAATACGTTCTAATAGAGCACTAGATTTTTCAACATTCATTTCATTTAGATTCTTAAAATCCAGCCAATAATGAAGTGTCTTATTCATGCTAGCTTCAAAAAAATAAGTATCTAATGTTAATCCAATTGACTTTGCAGGAGGATGATTTACGTCAAAAACATTTAGTGAATCTAAAAATTCAATGTCTAATTCTACACCATAAAATTTATCTTTTACAGCATGTAGCTTCTCAACACTATTTGTTCTATGAACCCAAATTTTTTCTTTATACAAAACATCTATTAATACATTAGTGTAAAGACATAAATAAAACATTCCAAGGACTACTAATAAAAGCAGTACTATAACGGCTTTTTTCTTCATCGTTTATTAAGGATAAAGTTCATCAAAATCCTTTCCATCTTTTATTCTTCTTACTCTATTTTGGTAGTTAGTATTAACAACACTTCTTTCAGGCTCATTTCCATTAAAAGTAATATTAGCAATATCCGCAATAGTAAACAACAAATCATCCGACATGTATTTTCTCGATTTATATTGTTGTAAAGAATCAATTTGAGACGGGTTATTAGACCATAAAATAAACGGTATTTGATACATAGGTTTACTTGAAATAGCCTCGCTATGCCCTGACATATCTACCGTCTCAAAAACATCTTCACCATGATCTGACAAGTAAATAAGTGATGCTTTTTCATTTATTGCACTCGATTTTAACATTTGTATAATTTCTGAAACGATAAAATCATTATACAAAACAGCATTATCGTAATGATTAATTGTTTTAAAAATATCTTCAGATGAATAAATAGATTTTGGAGTATCATTAAAAACGTTAAACTTTTTTGGATACCTATTCTCATATTGAACATGAGTCCCTAATAAATGAACAATAATAAATTTTTTATTTATCGATTTATTAGACAATACCTTTTTAAGGTGAGGCAAAACTTTTTCATCTAATGATTTTTGCTCTCTCTCTCCCCCTAAATTGGTAAAATAAACATTGTCGGAAGATTTTGCGATTGAAGTAATTAATGATTCATATATCCCTATTGGGATCTGGTTTGAAATCCATGAAGTTTCAAACCCCGCTTCTCTCATAATATCTATAAGTGTTCCATCATACTTTCTATCGTAGTGTTCATAATTACTTAGGGTTAACATTTTCTCTAAACATGGTATTGTATGTGTATGAGGACTGATTACATCTTCAAATACTACTAACTCTTGTTTAATTAAGTCAAGCTTAGGATTAGTAGCTCTATGATAATTATATAGCTGTAGATGTGACCTAGTTGTAGACTCTCCAATAACTAAAACAACTGTTTCTTTCTCTTCTAATAAATTATTGCTTTTTGCTTCAAACCTTCTGCTTTCTTTTATCTTTCCGTATAAAAAATCGTTGTACCTAAACTGCTCTTCCTTATACTTATTATACCCTTCATACGCTTGGTATATGATATGTTGTTTAAAATGATTTTTATCGATATAAATAAAAGTTACTATTATTAAAAGTACCAATGAACTCAACAGTTTTCTAGTATTAGTGTCTATTAAATAATAGTATGCTTGTTTTATCTTATTTACAACGCTATTATTAAACAATAGTAGAATATCATTTTTTATTGAATTTATTACTTCCTTTCTACTGTATTGATACAAGAGTTTTTTAACGCCTTTTAAAGTGAAAAATGCTATTGTTAAAGTGATAATAAATCCTAAAATTATTTTATAATTAAGATACTCCTTTAAATACTCTGATATTTCAGAGCTATTTGTTTCCATAATAACAAACATGGTTGAAGTGGTTAATCGTTCATGATAAAGCAAACTATAACACAATTCGAAATAAGTAAGCACTATAGATATTATATATATAATGCTGATGTAATAAAACTTAATTTTTTTATTACTTATAAGAATAGAAAAAAGATAAAGTACCAAATAGGTATAAAGAACCCTCTCAGGCGTAAAATTCGACTCAATACTCGATTTAACAATTAATAAAAAAATAAAAATTGGAAGAATAAGAAAGAAATAACTATATTTAAGTAGTCCTTTTCGCATTTTCAATCAAGAACGATAAGTTTTTCGACACTTTTTTCGTCTTTATTATTCCTACACTCAAGTAAATAAACTCCAGAAGATAAACTGCTAATATCTAAATCAACTTTAAAGGTAGGCTGGTTAATTGATTTACTAAGAACAATAGATCCCATTAAATTTGTTATTGTTACGTGAGTCGGAGCCTCTTCAAACTCAATAGAAATATAATGAGTTGACGGATTTGGAAATACTCTAAATATTGTCTTGTTGACTTTATATTCAGACAAACCTATCGCAGCAACATCAATAGTACTTGTAACAGTAAACTGTTGTTGTGTGACAATGGTATCAACTCTTATAACCATAAGATCATTTAACCCTTCTCCATAGCCATTAGTATACCCCGAAAGATACATTGATCCGTTTAATCCTAAGGCAAAACCATTAGTTATTTCATCCTCAAGCCCTCCAAAAGTAGAGCTTTTGCCTCCCCACCAACCACCTGAAGTTATCATAAATAAATGTGCATCTTTTTTACCTCCTCCATACGAATTAGTATAACCAACATTAATAAAATTTCCACTTAATAATTCATAAATAGAGAATCCTTCTTCTTCTAATGGATTTGAAAATAATTGTTCCCATATTTTTAAACCACTACTACTTACTTTTACTATATAATAGTCCTTATCTCCAGGACCAAAACTCGTTGAAGCACCTGTAAAGACAAAGCCTCCATCTTGAGTTTCAACTATATCATTAGCCCTTTCAAACCTCGCACCTCCATAAACACTATCCCACAGTAAAGCGCCATTTTTATCAAACTTCAAAACATAGGCTTGAGTGGAATCTGATAAAGTATTTTTTAATCCTGCCACAACAATATTAGAATCAGAAGTTTGGATAAGGGCATTTCCTTTATCAATCAAAGTTCCACCAACAGTTCTTGTCCAAACGGTATCACCAATTGAATTTGTTTTTACCACATAAACATCAGAGTATCCGTTGGTATTGTTATAGGTTTCTCCACAAAACACGTATCCACTATCAAATGTTTGAATCACATCATAAGCAAAATCCCAATCATTACCTCCATATGTTTTTTGCCACTCATAATTTCCAAAACTATCTCGTTTAATCAACATGGCATCATAACCACCATTGCCAAAACTATTAGATGTTGCAGCTATAATATAACCATTGTCGTAAGTCTGTTTTACTGCATAACCCCAATCATTATTTAAGCCACCAAGAGCCCAACTCCACTCCTTGTTACATAAAGAATCAATTTTTAATAAATATACATCTGTATTACCATCTCCACTACTTGCCGTTGACCCAACCACTATAAATCCACCATCTGAAGTAGCAGAAATATCTTCACCTATATCATTGGCTAAACTTCCAAAAGTATATAAATGGGCTATTGTATCTTTTTGAGAAAATCCAAAAAGAGGCATAAATAACAATACTATTCGAATTAAATTATTCATTAACTGCCTTTCTAATTTTTATTAATTTGGTTAGAAGTTCTTCCAACAAATCTAATCGAAGCATGTTTGCACCATCACTTTTTGCTTGAGCAGGATTTGGATGAGTTTCGATAAAAATACCATCAACACCAACAGCTATACCTGCCTTAGCTACTGTTTCAATAAGCTCAGGTTTTCCGCCAGTTACGCCTGAAGTCTGATTTGGTTGTTGTAAAGAATGTGTTATATCTAAAACCGTGGGAGCAAATTGTCTCATTACTGGAATTCCTCTATAATCAATCACTAAATCTTGATAGCCGAATGTAGTTCCTCGTTCAGTTAACCATACATTGTTGTTCCCCGATTCTTTTACTTTGTTAACCGCAAATTTCATCGATTCAGCAGAAAGGAATTGTCCTTTTTTGATATTAACTACTTTACCTGTATTGGCCGCAGCAACTAGCAAATCAGTTTGACGACACAAAAATGCTGGTATTTGTAAAACATCAACATATTTTGCAGCAAGAGCACATTCTTCAGCAGTGTGAACATCAGTAAGTACGGGAATATTTAATCTATCCTTAACACTTTTTATTATTTCTAACGCTTTTTCGTTACCAATTCCAGTAAATGAGTCTAATCTAGAACGGTTTGCTTTTCGATAAGAAGCCTTAAAAATAAAAGGAATTTGTAATCTGTCTGTTATCGCTTTAATTGTACAAGCAATTTCAAATACGTTCTCTTCACTTTCTACCACACAAGGGCCTGCAATTAGAAAGAAATTACCAGAATCTGTATGCTTTAATTGTTCTAAACTTTTCATTAAATCGTGTTTTTATCAAAAGTACATTTTTAATACTAAAAATCCATTGTTGCTAAACGTATTGGAAGGGAGTAAATATGCTCCAACATGGTTTGACCCCATAATTATTTGATATTTTTCTTTGAACTGCTTTGCTACCGTAATTCCAACATTTAATTTTCCATATCCACCATAAACTATATTACCTTGAGTAATAAAATTTGATGTAAAATTGAATTGAATATTGGTATAAAGTAGCGGAAAATAATTAGACAATATCTTATAACGAAGACCAACATTCATAGCAATTTTATCACTAAAAGGGTGGAAATAATTAATGTTAAAGGTGGTTGGCAATGCAATGGCATATCCTCCTGTTCCTTTTTTGGTGGACACATATTCAAACAAAGAATCTCTTGAGAAAGAAGCTATTAAACTATCGTTGATATCAAAAATATTTTCTATTTCTACTCCATCAAATGATATTACTGTATCAGCCTCTATTTGAATTGATTTCTTGTTCCATTGTATAAACCCTAAATCATCAATATTCAGCCTGATTTTTCCGCCATTTTTTAAATTGTACTCGGTAAAAAAATCGGTTGAAATACCAATTCCATTAAAAGCTTTAAATCCAGTATTTGAAGTATCACTAGCATTATAAATATAATTTAAATCAAAAATAAGTTCATTTCCCAATTGTTCGGTAAACAAACTACCATCTGGGATAGTAATTGCTTGGTGTTCTTGTGCTTTAATCAAAGAAAAAAGCACCCCTTCTTTTGCTGGTCTATCATTATGTTTTTTATACTTAACAATTCCAACATTTATTTGCTGATAGTTGAAGTAATTAAAGTTAGTATTTCCAATATTTGCATACGCTCCCGCAAATTGTTTATTTCCATCGAGAATTAGCTTAACTAAATCGCTCGACAATTTGGCATCAAAATGCTCTGTATGCTCAAGACCCACCACCAACGATAAATTATTTTTTTTGAAAAGAGTATCGAAAGGTATTTCAGCTTGAGCCGAAAAATTTACATCTCCACCAATGGTGTTAGTACCATCAAGTTTCTGATAAAGCGTCGATTTATCATCTCGGCTTATTTTTCCGCCATAAATAAATTTATTTAAAAATGAATTGCTACCAAAACTAGAACCGTAATCGAAATTACCTTGAATTGAAAAACTCAATCGTTGAGCTGTATCATTCAAAAAAGAGATGTTCTGCTGCGAGAATCCATGCTGAATAAAACCGAATACTAAAAGGAAGAAAATTATTTTTTTCATCGAAATACTTCCTTAATTAATTTGATAAGCAAAATCAGCAACCACTTTTAAGCCAATAGTGTAACCATCGTATATTTTAATAAACTGTGGTTGAGCAGTAGTATTAAATGCTACTTTAAACACTATTTTTTTTGCAGCATATAATGCACTTACATCAGATGAAGTTAATGGAACAGTTAAAACTGATTTTGTATTTGAAGTAACTCTTAAATCTGTACCAACAGTGGCTGATGCTATATTATTAACAACAGACAATGATTTTAACACATTCGAATGTTCATCTAATACCTGCAAACTTAAATCAGCACTAAACGGATAACCATTATCTGCATAAATAAATAACTTTCCTTCTAATATTTGTCCTGAAGAATTTAGCTCTAAATTAAAATCGCTGGTATCAACCAAGGTAAGATTATTAGCGATTATTGAAAGGGGAAATTCAACATTTAGCTTTGTTTTTAGTGGGTATTTTTTGAAAATAAAATCATTACTTCCTGATATGTTTCCAAATGGATTGATAAGTAAACTAATGTCGTATTGCAGTTTATTTGGGAAAATTTCAATTAGGTTATCGATATTAGAGTTAGAGGTGGTTAATAAATTTGAATAGCTGGTATAATTAACCTCAGGAACGGAATTGGTTTGAGTAGCTCTATTTATATTTATTGGAGACCCAATGATTGAATGTGTTAAAGAATGATTAGCTCCATTATTAGAATTGATTGTCTTGAATTGATTAATTACCAATTGTGCATCAACTCCAATTCCATTTTCAAAACTTAAGTTCACATCTACATCTTCAATATCTAAAGTACCATCAACTATTCTATTAAACACAGAAAAATCAGTTGTTTCAGGACCAAATCGATAACTCTGCATGCCAAAATAACCCTTCACATAATACGGAACTACATCAACCAGGGTATTAATGAATTTTATTTTTTGACCTGCAGCAATATTAACAGTAGAGCCATTGGTATCAACTCTAGCAACAGATTTAGTAACAAACGTGTTCGTTTTATTTCCTGTTGTCCCTGTTAAATTTAAATTATATCCACTTATATCTACCCGCTTTTTAAAATATGCAGGCTGTGTAGTCGCTGCATCAACTAACTCAGTAAAAACGAGTGTATCACCATTTTTTGTTGCACTTAATATTTTATAAGTTACCCAAATTTTTTCTTTGATATCGCTATAAATCTCCAAATCGATAAATCCAGATTCAATCTTGGCAAGATTTAATTCAACTCCATTGGTAACATTTAAATCCCTATCTTCATCATTACTATAAAACGAATCGCCAGGTGCTGCAATTAAAAACAACGGTACAGAATATATTTCAGTAATTGTGGTATCCGGAATTCTAAATAAAGAATCCACGTCAACTGAAAATATTTCGGTGATATAAACGAGTTTTAAAGAAGTGTCAGCATTAACTTGCAAAACAGAATCAGGCAGCAAGTCATTTAACGTTAATGTTGTGTTTACTAATGGTGACAATAAATTAACATCCCATGTAGGTTTTTCTAATGCCTTCCTGCATGAGAAACCAATGGTAAGGAAACATAATAAAGTAACGAAAAATTTCATTTATCAACCTATAAGGTGTAAATATAAGCAATCTTTAGATTTTTATACCCAAAACACAGATGTCGTCGAGCTGTTCCAAATTACCTTTCCAAGCATTGAAATATTTTTGCAACTCGTTTTTTTGTTCTTCAATTGGTAAACTAGAACATTCTATTAATTTCTCTTTAAACCGCTTTGATTTCAATTTTTTACCATCTTCCCCTCCAAATTGATCAGGAAATCCATCAGTAGAAGCATAAACTACATCGTTTTTTTGAAGTTGAAATTGAACGTTTGTAAATTTATTTTGATTTGAGTACGACCCAATAGGTTGTTTGTCTCCTTTTAATTCAATAATATCATTATCTCTTACAATATATAAAGCGTTATTTGCCCCCGCAAATGACAGACTAAGTGTATTGAAATTTATTGCAAAAAGTACAGCATCCATTCCATCTCTCACAATATTGTTTTCATCAGTGTGTTTATTTACAGTGTCAAAAACCTGATTATTAACAAAATCAAGTGCCTCTGCTGGCGAGTTAATGTCTTTTTCTTTTATTGATTGATTTAAAATTTTAATACCAATCAAACTCATAAAAGCACCAGGCACACCATGACCTGTACAATCGGCAACTGAAAAAACACACAGCTTTTCGTTTTGTTCATTCTCTTTTGTAGTGGAAAGTTCTGCTACCCAATAAAAATCACCGCTAACAATATCTTTGGGTTGAAAAAAAACAAAAGAGTTTGGTATATTTTTCTTCAATACTTCCTCAGGAGTTATTAAGGCTTGTTGAATTCTTTTTGCATATTGTATACTATCTGTTATCTCTTTGTTTTTTTCTTCAATAATCTCCTTTTTAAGCGATAATTCTTCGTTAGAGGCTTTTAATGCCAGTCTAGCAATAACTTCTTTTTTGGTTAAATTAAATCGAGTTCGAATTAAAAACATAGAAAATAGAGCTACTGCAAAGGTTAATAAACCTCCATTAACCAATATTTCATCTAACGACAGTGAACTATTAGCATTTAATAGCACCACATTTACTAAAAGCGAGACTACAACAATTATTATTGAATAGATATTTCTATAAAGCACAAACATACCCGACCCTATAAATAGTGCCATATAAGCAAAGGTGTGTTTTTGAAACTGAGCTACATCCATAAAACTCCACATGTAGGCATTTTCGATAGATATTAGCACAACTGGTATAAAACCCAAAAGTTCAATCGGAATTTTACCTTTTTTATACCCAACTATTGCTAAAAAAATTAAAAAAGAGACGCTAACTCTAAACACCAAAAAAGGCATCCAATATTCGGGGAGTGTTAGGTAATCTGCCGCAAAAAATAATAAATTAAAAATTACACCTACCCAACAAGTTATCAGGTGATACTTTTGAGTAGATTTTTCTAGCTCCTGTTTCCAGTCAATTGTTGGTGGAAGATTATTCAATCGTTATATCTATTAAAATATGACCCAAATTAATAAAATTATTTTGAACGAGGGTGAAAATCTAAAATTGCTTGACGTAAATAATCTCTATCCAGATGTGTGTAAATCTCAGTAGTTGTTATCGATTCATGCCCCAGCATTTCTTGAACGGCACGTAAATCAGCTCCTCCTTCTACCAAATGTGTTGCAAACGAATGCCTCAAGGTATGTGGGCTAACCATCTTATGTATTCCTGCTTTTTCGCACAAATTTTTAATTATGGTAAACACCATAACCCTTGTTAATCCAGCTCCTCTTCTGTTCAAAAACAAAATATCTTCACTACCTTTTTTTATAATTGACATATGATTTCTTACCGATTGAATATAAATGTTGATGTGTTTAATAGCTACACTACCAATAGGAACGATTCGTTCTTTACTGCCTTTACCAATTACATGAATAAACCCCTCATTCAACATTAGGTTGGACAGTTTTAAATTGGTAAGCTCCGACACTCGCAACCCACAACTGTACATGGTTTCGAGTATTGCTTTGTTACGTTCTCCTTCTGGCTTACTTAAATCAATAGCATTTATTAACGAGTTAATTTCTTCTATGCTTAATACATCAGGGAGTTTTCTTCCAATTTTTGGAGCTTCTAATAACTCCGTCGGATCATCATCAATAATATCGTCGATAATTAAATATTTATAAAATGCTTTAAGCCCCGATAATATTCTAGCTTGAGTTCTAGCACTTAACCCTAATTCGCTAACAAACACTAAGAACTCTTCTAGCTGATGTTGAGTGAGCTTTTCTGGCTGCACAGAAATTTCTTTCAAAACACAAAACTCCTCTAGCTTTTTAATGTCTCTGATATAGGCATCTACAGAGTTTTCTGACAAAGAGCGTTCTAACTGCAAATATGCTTTAAAGCCTTTTATGATAGAATTCCAATTCATTCCATACAAATATATATCTTTGCTATTCAGTATTTTGATTATGAATATATTAATTATTAACGGTCCAAACTTAAATCTATTAGGAAAACGTGAACCAGAGGTTTATGGAAACCAAACTTTCGATGAGTATCTGGTTGAGTTAAAAAAAGGTTTTCCTCAAATTAATTTCTCTTACTACCAAAGCAATGTTGAGGGTGAACTAATTAATAAATTACACGAAGTTGGTTTTTCTATTGATGGCATTATTATGAATGCGGGGGCTTATACACATACTTCTATTGGTATTGCCGATGCTATTGCTAGCATTACTTCTCCTGTAATTGAAGTTCATATTTCAAATGTTTATGCCCGTGAAGAATATCGCCACCAATCGTTAATGGCAAAAAATTGTGTTGGAGTAATTACAGGCTTGGGATTGAGCTCCTATAAATTAGCCACTTATTATTTTACTATAAAAAAAGAGGCGGTAAAATAACCGCCTCTTTTTTATTGATGTTTAACTACTGAATAATAGTAACATGTCCTATTTTTTCGTGTTTTTTATTGTTGTAATCTTTAAAGAAGAGTTTCCATACATACACTCCCTCTTGTACTCTGGTGCCTTTGTAAAATCCATCCCATGGCTTAAACAATACATCTGTATCAAACAGCTTTTCTCCCCATCTATCAAATATCATAAAGTGATAATCCTCTGGTGAGATACCAAATCCTGTGGGCCCAAACATATCGTTTTTAAAGTCAAAATCTGGGGTAAAGGCATTGGGTATATAAATTCCATATTCTGCTGTTATCGTTACTAATTTTGTAATGTCATCTGTACAGCCATTCATGTCTATTACTGTTAAGGTTACTGGGTACACGCCATTGGTGTCGTCTGGAAATATATATATTGGATTGGGGTAGTTGCTTGTATCTAGTCCTCCAAAATCCCAATGATAATTATCTATAGCACTTCCACTTTGGTCGGCAAACTGAACCTCTGTTTCAAACATGCTTGTTGGGTTGGGTGTTGAACTAAAGTCTGCTACTGGCAATGCGTTGATGTCTATCTGATTCACCACCACATTTGTTTTTGAGCATCCTCCTCGTGGCGCTTGACTGTATACGGTCATGCTTACTGTATATGTTCCTACTTGATTGTAGGTGTGTTGTATCGTATCCCATGGCTGTGTTGCTGTTGTACCATCTCCAAAATTCCATGTCACTCTATTGGTATCTAACATCCCATTTGTGGTATCGGTTAAGTTATAAAATGTTATCGCTTCTCTTGGTTCTATACATAAACTCAAGGTATCTGCACTTGCTTGTGGGTTTGGTAAGTTATACAGGTAGATTCTTATTGTGTCTGTTACTGATGGTGAACAGCCATCATTTAATGTTACTGTATAGGTAGTAGCTCCTGTTGGGGTTACTGTTGGGTTTGATGTGTTTGACCCTGTCATGTTGGTTGTTGGTGACCAACTATAGGTGTATGGTCCTCCATTACCAAAGCTTGCTAGTGCATTTAGGGTTGTGCTTACTCCTGGACAAACAGTATCCTTCGTAGTGGATGCTATTACACTTAATGATGGGTGTACTATCACCGTTACTCGTCCTGTATCTGATGGACAGCCATTGGCATCTACTGCTGTTACTTCATAATTCGTGGTCGTGTTTGGTAATAGACTCACTGTATGATTTTGTCCTACTCCCAATCCATTGTTCCATGTGTATACATATCCTGCTCCAGAACCACCTGTGGCTGTGGATGTGATGTTGGTTGTTTGTCCTGCACATATCGTAACATTTGGACTTACACTGCTTATGGTTACTCGTGTTGGCTCGGTTATTATGACTGACGCTGTATCTGTACATCCGCTTGGTGATTGTGTTGCTGTAACTATATATGTGCCTGCTGTAAAATTGCTTACTGTTGCTGTATTTTGAACGGGTACTGTATTCCAACTATAAGTATAGGTGTTCGTTACATCATTTACTGTTGCTGTTGCTGACCCGTTTGAACCTCCTTGACATAACACTGGTGTTACATTTGATATGCTTACACCAAATGCTGCTGGCTCAGTTAAGGTAAAGGTTGAGTCTAGTGTACATCCCTTTGCATCTGTAACGGTTACTGTTGTACTTCCTGCTGGCAGGTTATTCTCTACTGGTGTAGCGTTTGTTGATGTTGTCCAACTGTATGTGTAAGGTGCAATTCCTCCTTGTGGTGCAACCACTACTTGTCCATTTGTTCCTCCATTGCAATTTACATGGGTTAATACATTGGGGATGCTCATTTGGGTAAACGTGATGTTTACGGTTGCTGCATCTGTACATCCTAAAGTATTATCTTCTGTCCATGTAAGTGTGTATGTTCCTGCTGTTGTACTTGTTGCTACAGCATTAGGGTCGTTGGCATTTGGTGTAAAACTTACATTCGCAGGTCCTGTCCATGCTCCTGTTCCTATACTTGGTACAGCATTCATGGTGTATGTTAACGTACAGCTTGTATCGTTTTGTCCCGCATTGGCATTTGGTAAGCCTACAAATGGCCCTCCCGCAATTGATGTTGCACATCCAAAGTTATCAGCAATATCAAAACTATACATATCGCCATCTTGTAATCCTTGTACTACAACATCGCCAGCGTGTGTTACTGTTGATGTTGTAAAATTAGCTGTAGCAGGTAATAAGTTTGATACCGTATAATTTGTTCCATCTTGTTCTGGCAATCCATTTGATATTGTCACTGTTATTGAACTGTCTTGACAATCGGCTACCACAACTGTCGTAATTGGGTTTAAAAAAGTAATTTTTACGGTATCTGTTGTTGAGCATCCTACTCCATTGGTCTCTGTCCAATACAAATCAAAGGTTCCTGCCGTTGTACTTGTTGCTGTTGCTGTTGCTGAATTAGCCGGCACAAAACTTACATTCGCTGGCCCTGTCCATGCTCCTGTTCCTATACTTGGCACAGCATTTAAGGTGTATGTTAGGGTACAGCTCGTATCGTTTGCTCCAGCATTGGCAGTTGGTAAGCCTACAAATGGCCCTCCTGATACTGTTATTGGACATCCATTGGTATCGGCTACATCAAAACTATACATGTCGCCATCTTGTAATCCATCTATCTGTATTGTTCCTCCATTGGTTGTAGTAGTATTCACAAAACTTGCTGTTGCTGGTAGTAAGTTTGTGGCGGTAAAGTTCCCTCCTAATAATGCTGGGTAGCCTCCGTTTATTGTTATCGTAAAGGTTCCTGTTGGGCAGTCTTCTGTTGGATTACTGGTAATAATTTCTGGTAAGTATACTACAGCTGTCGCTGGACCAACATCTACACAACCTGTATTGTAAATCAAACTATCTTGGTTGTACAAGGTAATTGGAGCAAAGTATACTGTATTATTTGTAAAGGTAAATCCTTGACCATTCATAAAGGCTATTAATCCTCCATCATTTAAATCTCCAAAGTTTGATATCGTTCCTGTTACAAATCCTGTATAACAAGGGTCTAAGTCTGGTGATGTGTTTGGTGTTGGTGGGCAAGTATATATCCCAAAGGTAATTCCTGGGTTATAGGTGATTCCTGGTCCTAGCGGCCCTACATCTAAGGGGTCTATTTCATCTCCATTGGAGGCTATAATAATGGTGTCATTATAACACAACACATAATTCATTAATCCATCTCCAAATACTCCCGCAATCGTTGTTCCTGCATCAGCAGGGCATCCACAAGCTACTGGGTAGTCATTCGCTATATTTATTGTACATGTTGGATCTGCTGTAAATACCGCCGTAATATCACATCCTACTGTTCCATCTGAGTTCGCTTCTAAATAATAACTGGCTGGTGAGGTAAATGGTGGAAAAAGCGTATCTGTGTTTCCTTTGCAATCGGTAAATAATAATAATCCTGTAGACGGTGCATTGTTAAAGGTTACTGTTCCATATCGAGGAAAATCATTCGTTACTCCATCGCATAACCCTACTGTATCTACTATACCTGTAAAGGTACATGGCACAACACATGATGATGGTGAGGTATAGTTTGTTGTTCGGGTACATGCTGCATTTGCTGAAAATACTGCGACTACATTACAGGCTGCTCCGTCTGAAGCAATACCCGCTATACTATAGGCTTGTGGACTTGTAAACGGTGCATTAAACACTTGTGTGCCTCCATGACAGTCTGTTACCGTTAACGTTCCTGATGCTGGTGCATTTGAAAAGGTAATAACTCCCGTTAATGTATACGTATCTGTGGCTGGTACACATGCTCCTGGTACTGCTGTTAGTGAGGATATTGAACATGATGGTGTACATGATGCAGGAGCCGTATAGTTCGTTGTTCGGGTACATATTGCATCGGCTGAAAATACTGCTGTAACGCTACATGCTGAACCATTTGATGTTAATCCTGCTAAGCTATAGGCCTGTGGACTTGTAAACGGGGCATTAAATGTTTGTGAACCTCCACAACTACTCGTAACCGTTAATGTACCACTCGATGGAGCATTTGCAAAAGTGATATTTCCCGTTAGTGTATATGTATTCGTAGCTGGCACACAGGCTCCAGGAACTGCTGTTAGTGCGGATAGATTACAAACAGGCACACACGAGGAAGGAGATGTATAGTTAGTAGTTCGAGTACAACCAGGATCAGCAGAAAATACCGCTGTAACATTACAAGCAATACCATTAGAAGTTATTCCCGATATACTGTATGCTCTTGGGCTAGTAAAAGGTGCATTAAACACTTGGCTATTTCCATGACAATCTGTAACAGTTAATGTCCCTGTAGTGGGTGCATCATTAAAAGTTATAGAACCAGAAACAGTATAAGTGTTGGATGCTGGAACACAAGCTCCTGGAGTGGCGGTTAAAGCAGAGATAGAACAAGGATTAACGATAGAACAATCTGTAGCACCAGTACCTCCTGTTTGAGAAAACTGGATTGTACCAGCTTGATTCGCATAATTCGTCAATAACATTATATAAACATCACCAGCTTGAGCATTTGGAATAACAGCTGTTTCTGTTGGAGAAGGATCATAACTACAATCAACAACTTGATTTGGATCTGCCGCAGTTGAAGCATTTCCGTGATTACCACAATAACTCAAAGCTTGTGTTAAGTCATCATAAGGTCCATATAAAATAAAATCCACATCTATTGGTGCACCTGTATTTGTTGTTTGAGATATTCCAATATTAATATTTCCAGATGTAGCCACCTCCATATAGTACCAAGCAGGATTGGGTGTTGTAGAAAGACAATCATAATTATTTCCACCTCCAGCACTACCAACTCCAGTATTATTAGGAAAAGTATATGTGTTACCTGTACAGAAAGGATCTGCAGCACCACAAGTTGCACCTTGTCCAAACCCACTCAAATGAATTGTAAAAAACACTATTACGAAACTTAAAAGCTTATTCATAGAAAGATGATGTTTATAACCTATTTAATAGTCGTAAATATAAACAAAAGGTTGCCTTATTAATATAATTTTAAACATACAATTACTTAAATAATGGGTTAGATTATGTAATTTTGAGTCAATCTAAATAAGTAGTTATAAAAAACAAAAGATATGTATCCACCAGAATTAGTAGCACCAATGAAAACAGAGTTAACTTCAGCAGGTTTTGAAGAGTTAACCACAGCGACGCAAGTTGACAATGCAATTAATAGCGAAGGCACAACTTTCGTGGTAATAAATTCAGTTTGTGGTTGTGCAGCGGCTAATGCTCGTCCAGCTGCTAGAATAGCAATTACCAATGATAAAAAACCAAACAAAATTGTAACTGTTTTTGCAGGGGTTGACCCTGAGGCCGTTGCTCAAGCAAGAAAATATACACTACCTTATCCACCTTCATCTCCAAGTATGGCCTTGTTTAAAAATGGAAAATTGGTTCATTTTATCGAAAGACACCATATTGAGGGTAGACCTGCAGAAATGATAGCAGAAAACTTAGCTTCTGCATTTAACGAATATTGTTAAAATACTCTTTAAATAAGACTTTTTTACCCCAAATTGCTTTTTAATAATTTTTTTCTGTACTTTCGTTAAAATTTTTTAAACATAATTATGAAAACTGGTACAGTAAAATTTTTTAACACAACAAAGGGTTTTGGATTTATTAAAGATAACGAAACTGGAGAAGAATATTTTGTTCACGTAAGTGGATTAATTGATCAAGTTCAGGATAACGACGAAGTGACTTACGATGTTAAAGAAGGAAGAAAAGGCTTAAATGCAGTTGATGTAAAGAAAGCTTAATCTTTTTAAGATTAAAAAAAAAGCCAGCTTATAGCTGGCTTTTTTTATTTGTATCTAATTCGAAATTATTTCGACAACTCTTCTTTTACTATGGCAGAAATCAATTTTCCATCAGCCTTTCCGCTTAATTTCCCCATAGATGCGCCCATAACCTTACCCATGTCAGCTGCAGAAGATGCTCCTGTTTGAGCAATTACCTCTTGTATAACTTTTCTAACCTCTGCCTCATCCATTTGTTTAGGTAAATAGTTTGATAAAACATCTATTTGAAATTGCTCTACATCTGCTAAATCTTGTCGTTTTTGCTCTAAATAAATTTCTAAAGCGTCTTTACGTTGTTTTACAAGTTTTTGCACTAATTTCTGACCTGTTTCCTCAGATATTTCGGAATTACCACCTTTTGACGCTTCCAATAACAATTCAGATTTAACTGCTCTTAATGCGGCTAACTTTGCAGCATCTTTTGCTAGCATAGCTGTTTTTATGTCGTTATTAATTTGTTCTGTTAAGTTCATTTTTTTAGTTTAGGTGTTTAAAGTTTATGAGTTTATCACTTAAACTTCTAAACTCATAAGCTATAAACTTATTTTTCAATCTACATTATCGTGTAAAAACGAATTGTCGTCTTTTAACTTTGGACTACCATCTTCATCTTCACCTAAAGTAAATCTAGACATGGTGTTTTCTGATGAATGAGGAATTGAATCTAAAGAAATTTGACGTCTTTTATATGCTGGTTCTTTTTCCAACTCGCTAATTCCAGATGGCGTTTTCATTCTACCACCCAATTCTTTAATTCTTCGAATTCTTTCAGCTGACAATCTTTTTTGCTCTTCTTCAGGAATTCTTTTAGTATAAACTGGCTCCGTAGAACTAGTTATTTCTTCAGCTGATTCAGCTGCAACATCGTGATTTACTTCTTCATCAATATTTGAAGCTTCTTCGTTAATTACATCGTTCAAATTCCAGATAATCGTTTCTTTTTTATCTTCTTTTTCTTCATCCGATGACATTAAAAAAGGGCTTTCATTATCGTTATCGTCTAAATCATCCATTTCCATTGAAAATTCTTCTTCCTCTTCTTCAATTTCGATAGATTCGTTTAATTCAAAAGTAAAATCAGCTACTTCTTCATTTTCAACGTCCAACTCTTCTTCTGCAACTATTTCATCAATTTCTTCTTCAGTTTCATCTTCTAAGTTAAAAACAATTTTTTCAGGTTCTGAAAATTCTTCTTGCTCAACTTCAGCTTCCACTTCATCGTTATTATCAAATTCAAAGCTTGGTTGGGTTGTAGTAGTTTTCAAAAATGGTTCTTCAACTTCTTCGTTCTCTTCAACATTATTTTCGATAATCGACTGAACCACTGCTGCAGTATTTTCTAAATCGTGAACAATTTTTTCTGGTTTAACACCAAATTCCATTGATGAATTTTCGTTTGAACCAAAACCAGTTGCTATTACCGTTACAGAAACTTTATTTCCCAAAGACTCGTCAGTACCATTCCCCCAAATTAATTCGGCAGTATATCCTGCTTGTTTTTGGATGTAATCAGTTATCTCGTCAATTTCATCCATAGTAATTTCATCTTCACCAGAAGTAACATTTAATAAGATGAAGTTTGCTCCTTTAATTTCGTTATCGTTTAACAATGGAGATTCTAATGCTTTTGTAACTGCCTGAATTGCTCTATTTTCACCTTCGGCAGAAGCAGACCCCATAATAGCTGTTCCACCATCTTTCATTACCGTTTTAACATCTTCAAAATCCACGTTAATATATCCAGCTACAGTAATAATCTCAGCAATACCTTTAGCAGCAGTTGTTAAAATATCGTCTGCTTTTGAGAAACATTCGCCCATTTTAAGGTTACCATGAATCATTCTCAATTTATCGTTATTAATAATAAGCAAGGTATCTACATGATTTCTTAAAGCCTCTAAACCTTCATCAGCTTGTTGTTTTCTTCTTCTACCTTCAAATGAAAAAGGAATGGTAACTATACCCACAGTTAAAATACCTAATTCTCTAGCTACTTCCGCAATTACAGGAGCAGCACCAGTACCAGTACCTCCTCCCATACCCGCAGTAATAAATACCATTTTGGTATTGTTTTGAAGGATAGATTTAATATTTTCGATGTCTTCGATAGCTGCATTTTTACCAACTTCAGGATTAGCTCCAGCACCAAGACCCTCTGTTAGCGTGGTTCCCAACTGAATTTTATTAGGAATTGGACTTAAGGTTAAAGCTTGAGCATCGGTGTTACAAATAACAAAATCAACACCTGTAATACCTTGGTTATACATGTGGTTTACTGCATTGCTTCCACCGCCACCAACTCCAATAACTTTAATAATTGATGATTGATCTTTTGGCAAATCGAATTTCATAGTCTGGGTATTTATATATTTATACTTTTATTCTTATTAAATTTTTAATTTTCTCCGTCTTCAAAAAACTTGTGTCCTGCGTTAAAGATTTTATCAAAAAATCCTCCTTTGTTTTTCTTTGAATGACTAACAACTTCTCCACTATTTGTTGAAACAGGTTTGTTTTGTTCTAACGTAGCAAATCCTTTTAATACTAATCCAACTCCTGTGGCAAAAATTGGGCTCGTCATGTTTTCTGTATTTCCTTTTGCAAGGTGTTCGTTTGGATAACCAATTCTTGTGTCCATCCCGGTTACATACTCAATAAGTTGAGTAATGTGCTTTAATTGCGAACCTCCACCAGTTACAACAATTCCACAAATCAATTTGTTTTCGTAACCCGAATTTTTTATCTCATAATAGATGTGTTCTATTATTTCCTCCATTCTTGCCTGAATAATATTTGCAAGGTTTTTTAATGAAATTTCTTTAGCAGCTCTACCTCTTAAACCTGGAATAGACACTATTTCATTGTCTTGACTTTCGCTAGCTAATGCAGAACCAAACTTCACTTTTAACAATTCTGCTTGGTTTTTTATTATTCCACAACCTTCTTTAATATCTTCAGTAATAACATTTCCACCAAAAGGAATTACTGCTGTATGTCTGATTATGCCATCTTGAAAAATTGCAATATCAGTAGTTCCACCACCTATATCTACCAAAGCAACGCCTGCTTCTTTTTCTTCAATACTTAATACTGCTTCTGATGACGCTAGTGGTTCAAGAATCAATTCATTTACATCTAAACCAGCTTTATTTACACATTTATAGATGTTTTTTGCGGCAGCTACTTGACCTGTAATAATATGGAAGTTTGCTTCTAAACGAACTCCAGCCATACCAATTGGGTCTTTTATTCCTTGTTCGTTGTCGATAATATATTCTTGAGGCAATACATGGATAATTTCGTCACCTGGTAACATTACCAATTTATACATATCGTCAATCAACAAATTAATGTCATTTTGACTAATTTCATCCTCTACTGAACTTCTTACTCTTATCCCTCTATGTTGTAAACTTTTAATGTGCTGACCAGCAATACCAACATTTACTACTTTTATTTCAACACCCGATTTTGCTTCAGCATCTTCTACCGCCAGTTTTATGGACTGAACGGTTTTATCGATATTTGAAACCATTCCTCTTGAAACGCCAATAGATTCTGATTTTCCCATTCCAAGAATTTCTAACTTACCATGTTCGTTTTTACGACCAACAATGGCAACAATTTTGGTTGTTCCAATATCTAAACCTACTACTATTTCTGATGATGTGGTTTCCATACTAATTATAATTTTTTGTGCAAACTATTTGGTTTTTGTACTTTAAATTGATTTCGGAATACTCATTCCAGCCTGTTTTCGGCAATCCCTTTTTGTAAAAAACCATCAGTTTATTAAACTTAATGGGCAAATTATCTACTCCACCTAGTACAATTTTATGATTTCCTACCTTTGGTATGAGTTCGAATTCCAATTCTTTATTAACATACACTTGTTCAATTTGTGAAGTCCAAAACTCAGACTCATCAATATAGTGGGCTAGTTTATAGATATCATCAAGCAATGTTTTTTTAGCAATAGTGTCTTCGATATTTTGATAATTTAATTGATAACGTGTAGAAAAAGGCTCAAAAAGATAACCACTAACCACCACAATTCTTGAAGTATATTTATCCGACAAGGGCATTAAGCCACCAAATTCATCCATATAATAACCTTCGTTTCGAGTGAAAATTCTAGCAATAGGTCGGCGTTGTTTTACCTGAATATTTAATTTTCCATCAATAGATTTATAAACTTGTGCGTCCTTAATAGCTGAATTGTTGATTATTTTCTTTTCTATTTCTAATGGATTAAATCCATAAAAATATTTTACTCCATTACCTTTTAAATAGGTGACTTCGTTCTTTACATCGTCGTAATCCACAAACCTGTTTTCGGTAACGTAATCAATTTGTATCGCCAGATTATTTTTATTAAAAACCTGTTTTTCTTGCGCATTTTTTGCAAAACCCAACACTACAATTATGGATATAATTGCTAAAACATTAAATACTATTTTCAGTATTCTAACCATTCAATTTTTCTTTAAAACAGTTAGCAATAGGTTCAACAAAAACATCAATATCTCCAGCACCCAAGGTTAAAAACACTTCAAAATCGTTTTCTGCGACATAACTTAACAGCTCTTCTTTCTGAACTAACTTTTTATTTTCGCACCTTACTTTTTCCAACAATATTTGAGAAGTTACTCCAGGTATTGGCAATTCTCGTGCGGGGTAAATATCTAACAAAATCAAATTATCTAAAAGCGATAATGAAGTAGCAAATTCATCTAAAAAATCTCTAGTTCTAGAAAATAAATGCGGCTGAAAAACACCTGTAATTTTTTTGTTTGGATACAATTCTTTGACAGAAGAAATACATACATTTAATTCCTCAGGGTGATGAGCATAATCGTCAATGTAAACCAACTTTGGTGACTTTACATGATATTCAAATCGTCGTTTAACGCCTCGATAACCTTCTAAAGCTTTTACCACTTTAGTTTTATCTAGTTTTAATTGTTTTGCAACAACATAAGCAGCAATGGCATTTTCAACATTATGTATTCCAGGAAAACCTAATCGAATAATTACATCATCAATACTTAACACATAAGTTCCTTCTTCAATTTTAATTTTAATAGGAAAATAATTTGCTTCGTTTTTTACGTGATAGGTAATTGTATTTTCAAATTTTAGAGCAGCTGTATTTTCTGGCTTTGTAATTAACACTCCTGTCTTATCAATCTTGTTTACAAAATCTTGATACGATTTGTGCATTTCGTTTTTATCTCCATAAATATCTAAATGGTCAGCATCTATAGATGTAACTACAGCAATATTTGGCGAAAGCGTTAAAAAGGAACGATCAAATTCATCAGCTTCAACAACAACCGTTTTAGCTTTTATATTTAGTAATAAGTTCGAATTAAAATTCAGGCTTATTCCTCCTAAAAATGCAATGGTATCAACTCCACACTCATTTAATACATGAGCAATAATTGATGATGTAGTGGTTTTCCCATGCGTACCAGCTACAGCAATGGTGAGATAATTTTTTGTTATCAAGCCTAAAACTTCGGCTCTTTTATACAATCGAATATTTTGCTCTATAAAAAATAAATACTCGGCATTGTTTTTTGGAATAGCTGGAGTATAAATAACGATGGAATCTTGTTGGTTTGATTTAATTTCTGAAGGAATTTTATCTAAATTCTCATCGTAATGTATATTTATTCCTTCTCGTTCTAACTGCTCAGTTAACGTGGTTTTTGTTTTATCATAACCCGAAACTACACACCCAAAAGATTTAAAATAACGAGCCAAAGCACTCATTCCGATGCCTCCAACACCTAAAAAATACACCTGTTTCACTCTCGTTAAATCCATTTTATTTAAACTCTTTAGCCAATTTTATAACCTCATCAGCAATTTGATTAGCTGCATCTGGTTTTGATAGTTTTGTAATGTTTAGTTTTAATTCTTGCTGAAGCGAAGTATCATTTACCAGATTCAATAATGCCGTAATTAAATCGTTTTTAGCATCAAGATCCTTTACCAAAACTGCTGCTTTGTTATTAACTAAAGCCATTGCATTTTTAGTTTGATGGTCTTCAGAAACATTTGGCGAAGGAACTAATATTGAAGGTTTTTTGGTTAAACAAAGCTCTGAAACCGATAATGCTCCAGCTCTTGAAACAACTACATCAGCAACAGCATAAGCCAAATCCATAGTAGAAATAAATGGCATGGTAACAATTCCTTTATCTGAATACATTTTTACTGAATCAGCAGCCTTATCAGCGTAAGCTTTACCCGTTTGCCATAACAATTGAATGTTGTTTTTTGCAAGAACTTCTAATCCAGCATCTATACTTTCATTAATCACTCTTGCACCTAAACTTCCACCTATAACTAAAACTATTTTTTTATCAGCCGAAAGACCAAACTGTTGCAAGCCTTTTTCTCTTTTTCCACTTAAATCTACAATATCTTGTCGGACAGGATTACCGGTAAATATGATTTTTTCCTTTGGGAAAAATTGCTCCATTCCCTGATAAGCCACGCAAATTTTTTGAACCTTTTTAGCTAGTATTTTATTAGTAATTCCTGGATAAGAATTTTGTTCTTGTAACAAAGCAGGCACGCCCATACTTGTTGCTATTTTCAACAAAGGTCCACTTGCATAGCCACCAACTCCCACTACTACATTAGGCTTAAATTCCTTAATTACTTTTTTAGCCTTGAGCAGACTAAACAACAATTTAAAAGGTACTTTAAGGTTTTGTAAAGTTAACTTACGTTGAATTCCCATTATGGGTAACCCAACAATTTTATACCCCGCAACAGGCACCTTTTCCATTTCCATTTTACCTTCAGCACCAACAAATAAAATTTCGGCAGTTGGGTGTTTTAACTTTATTGCATTAGCAATAGCTATTGCGGGAAAGATGTGCCCTCCTGTTCCTCCTCCACTTATGATAACTTTATACTGCGACATTTACTTTCGTATTTGTTTCTTTTTCAGTTTTTTCTCTTTCCGATTCTCTACTCACACTTAATATAATACCAATAGCTAAACAAGTGAACCAAATAGATGTTCCTCCCATACTTACTAAAGGTAACGGCTGCCCAGTAACTGGAAATAAATTTACCGCTACTGCCATGTTTATTAATGCTTGGAATACCAAGCTAAACGAGAGTCCGAGAGCAAGCAGTGACCCAAAGGTGTTTTCGGTTTTAGAGGCAATTCGAATTCCCCTAAAAAATAATATGAGGTATAAAAAAATCACCACTATACCACCAATTAAACCGTATTCCTCTAAAATAATGGCATAAATAAAATCGGAATATGGGTGAGGTAAAAAATTTCGTTGAGTACTCCCTCCAGGCCCTTTACCAAATGGACCACCTGTTGCAATAGCAATTTTTGCTTGTTCAGCCTGATAATTGGCATCTTTGTTTCCTCCTCCTTGGAACGTTTCTATACGTTTTGCCCAAGTTCCCATCCTTGGTAATAAATCGGGGTTAGATTTACCTATCAACAATAAAATCATCATAGTACCAACACCAATTCCTATCAGAGACAATATATACTTGATGTTTATTCGCCCTATAAACATGATGATTAATGAAGTAACAAACAACATTGCCGCAGTCGAAAAGTTAGCAGGTAATATCAAACCACAAACTATCATTACAGGAATCATAATAGGAACAAAGGCTTCTTTAAAATCTTTAATTTGATCTTGACGTTTAGACAACAAACGTGCTAAATACATAATCAACGCAAGCTTAGCTAAATCGGAAGTTTGAAAGGTTTGATTAATAACTGGAATAACCAACCACCTGCTAGCATCGTTAATATTAGCTCCTGTAAAAAGGGTTAATAAAAGCAAGGGAACGGATAAAAAAAGTGCCAATTGTGATAATCGCGAATAATACTTGAATTTTAGATTGTGAGCCAATATCATCAACCCTATTCCTATTACAAGTATGATGGCATGTTTAAATAAGTAATAGAACGTATCACCATCTTTGTATTTGTAAGCAAGGGTTACTATAGAGCTATACACAGCCAATAACGACAAAATGGATAGTAACAAAACTACTACCCATATTCCTTTATCGCCTTTAAGGTATTTTTCGGTATAACTAATCACTTATATTACTCTTCTATTAAATTCAATAAATCTGAAATACTTTGTTTTGATGAATTACTTGTAACGTAAATTACATTTTTAGAAATACTCGCACTATTCAACGCAATTTTTGTAGCATCTTTTATGCACGAGGCAGAAATAATAAACACATTTGATTTGTCTTTAACCTTTTCGTAAAGGTTATTTGCATTTTGACCAATAACAATTATTTGATTGATAATACCTCCTACCAATTGAAGTCCGTACTCAAAAAAAGTAGGTAAATCCTCGCTAGTAAGAATAACTGCACAATTACTCTTTTCTTTAATGGTATTCGCAACCGTTTCTATTGCTGTTGTATAAAACGATTGTCCTGGAGTATCAATCAATTTTTCCATAATTATAAATTATAATCTTTTTACTGCAGACTTAAACTGTTGACCTCTATCTTCGTAATTCTCAAACAAATCGAAACTAGCACAAGCTGGTGAAAGCAAAACAGTATCACCGCTTCTACCTAATCTGTAAGATGCTCTTACTGCTTCTTCTGCTGATTCAGCGTCTACAATATCTTCAATAATATCGCCAAAAGCTTCGTGAATTTTTGTATTGTCTTTTCCTAAACAAACAATAGCTTTCACTTTTTCAGAAACCAATTCTTTAAGCATCTCATAGTCGTTTCCTTTATCAACCCCTCCAACTATCCAAATAACAGGATGTTGGAAAGATTCTAACGCATACCACGTAGAGTTTACATTGGTAGCTTTAGAATCGTTAATAAAGTCAATACCATGAATTTTTGCTACAAACTCCAAACGGTGTTCTACGTTTTGAAAATCAGACAGACTTTCTCTGATAATCTCTTTTTTAAGCTCTAAAACTCTTCCTGCAATGCCTGAAGCCATAGAGTTGTACAAGTTGTGCTTTCCTTGTAGTGCTAAACTTTGTAATGTCATTTCGATTGATTTATTTGTGTTTATTATTAATTTTTCGTTTTCTATATATGCTCCATTGCTGGTTTTTTTCTTTATGCTAAATGGGTGTTGTTCTGCTTTAATTTTGTGTTCTCTCAAGTATTGTGTAATTACCTCATCGTCTTCACAATAAATAAAATGACAAGCTTCATCTTGATTTTGCAGTATTCTAAATTTCGAAGCTGCATAATTTTCGAACTTGTAATCGTATCTATCCAAGTGGTCGGGAGTAATGTTTAGTAAAATGGCTATATCAACTTTAAATTTGTACATACCATCTAACTGAAAACTGCTCAACTCCAACACGTAAACATCTTTGTCATCATTTGCCACTTGCTTTGCTAAACTTTCGCCAACATTACCCGCTAACCCCACATTTAACCCTGCTTTTTTAAGCATGTGATAAGTCAGCATGGTTGTAGTCGTTTTCCCGTTACTACCTGTTATTCCAATAAATTTTGCGGCGGTATATCTACCTGCAAATTCTATTTCAGAAATAACTTCAATACCCTGTTCTTTTATCTTTAAAATAAAAGGTACCTTATCAGGTATACCAGGGCTTTTTACTACTGTTGTGGCATTTAAAATTTTAGCCTCAGTATGCTTACCTTCTTCCCACTCAACACCAATATTTGTAAGAACGTTTTTATACTTTTCCTTTATTATTCCTTTGTCTGAAACAAAGACTTCAAAGCCTTTTTTCAGCGCTAAAATTGCCGCACCAACACCACTTTCTCCAGCTCCTAGAATAGCAACTAAAGCCCCTCCCGACCTCCCCGAAGGGGAGGTGTTTCCATCGCTCATATCAACTTCATTCTTTGCCACTTTTCTTTTTTTCAATTCTCCACACAAGCCCCTCCTTCGGAGGGGTTGGGGAGGCATCTATCTAATTTTTAGCGTTACGAATGTTAGTAATGCTAGCATAATTCCAACAATCCAAAACCTCGAAACAATCTTTGCCTCGTGCATATTTTTTTTCTGAAAATGATGATGTAATGGCGCCATTAAAAACACTCTCTTTCCTTCTCCAAATCTCTTTTTAGTGTATTTGAAATAGCCTACTTGTATCATTACTGATAAATTCTCTACCAAGAAGATTCCGCACAACAATGGAATCATCAATTCTTTTCGAACAGCTAAAGAGAATACAGCGATAATTCCTCCTAAAGCTAAGCTACCTGTGTCTCCCATAAATACTTGAGCTGGATAAGAGTTGTACCACAAGAAACCAACACATGCTCCAACAAAAGCAGCAATATAAATTACCAGCTCACCCGATTCTGGGATGTACATGATGTTTAAATAATCAGCAAAAACTGTATTACCAGAAACATAAGCGAAAACTGCTAAGGTTACCCCAATTATTGCCGAAGTTCCTGTTGCTAAACCATCCAAACCATCGGTCATGTTAGCACCGTTTGAAACTGCCGTAATAATGACAATCACAATTATAATAAATACTATTCCACCTAATAAATCAGCATTATTTCCTGCCCAACTAGTCAGTCTTTCGTAATTAAACTCATTGTTTTTCACAAAAGGAATTGTTGTAACCGTTGATTTAACCTCTTCCCACTTATAGTTTTCTACTACTTGCTGCTCAACATCATTTTGGATTTCATAACTCACGTGAGCAGGAGCATCAGCATGAAAAACTTTTTGTTTAACTACCACATCATTGTTAAAATAAAGCACTGTTCCTACCACAATTCCAACAGCTATTTGTCCCATTACTTTGAACTTTCCAGCTAAACCTTGCTTGTTCTTTTTGAATACTTTTATGTAATCATCAATAAAACCAATAGCCCCAAGCATTACCGTAGATACCAACATCAATATAATGTAGATGTTATCTAATCGAGCAAACAACAAAGTTGGGATTAAGATGGAGGCTAGAATAATAAGTCCACCCATGGTTGGTGTGCCCTGTTTTTGAATTTGACCTTCCAAACCTAAATCACGAACAATCTCTCCAACTTGTAGCAATTGTAATCGTTGAATAATTTTTTTACCAATAACCATTGAAATGATTAACGAGGTAATAACAGCGAAAGCAGCTCTAAAAGAGATGTAACTAAACACCCCTGCTCCAGGCACATCTAGTTCGTTTAAATATTGAAACAAATAGTATAACATCTAATCTCTATTTTTTAGTTTTTCTTTAATAATTCAAAAGTTTCTGACAACACCTTTAAATCATCAAATGGGTGTTTCACGCCTTTTATTTCTTGATATTTTTCATGACCTTTTCCTGCTACTAAAATGATATCACCATCGTTAGCTAAAGAGCAGGCCGTTTTAATCGCTTCCTCTCTATTTGTAATCGACAATACTTTTTTAAAGTGAACTGCATCTACCCCTTTTTTCATATCAGCTAATATTTCTTCAGGGTTTTCACTACGTGGGTTATCAGAAGTCAATATCACTTTTGTGCTATTTTCACAAGCTATTGAAGCCATTACTGGTCGTTTCAATTTATCTCTATCACCACCACAACCTACAACTGTGATTACATTTTCATTTCCTGTTCTGATATCATTAATGGTTTTTAAAACATTTTTCAATGCATCCGGTGTATGTGCATAATCAACAATTCCTGCAACATTATTTGATGATTTAATGTATTGAAACCTACCATCTACCGAAGAAAGAGCGCTGATTGCGGTTAACGTTTTTAAGGATTCCATCCCTAACAAATTGGCAACACTATATATAGCCAACATGTTATAAGCATTAAATCCACCAATAAGTTTCGTCCATACTTCATTACCTGCAATGTTTAATAACATTCCACTGAAATCGTTTTCTACCACTTTGCAGTTGAAATCTGCCATGCTTTTTAAAGCATAACTGTATTTTTTAGCTTTGGTATTTTGCAACATCACCAAGCCATTTTTATCATCTTTGTTCACTAACGCAAAGGCATTCGGACCTAAATCGTCGAAAAACATTTTTTTAGCTTTGATGTACTCGTCAAAAGTTTTGTGATAGTCTAAATGGTCGTGAGAGATATTTGTAAATACTCCGCCAGTAAATTCTATAGCTTGAACCCTATTTTGATGAATAGCATGAGAACTCACTTCCATAAAACAATATTCACAACCTTGAACAACCATTTCTCTCAACAACTTATTCAATTGAATAGCATCGGGAGTAGTATGAGTTGCTACAATATTTTGGCTACCAATTTTGTTTACCACAGTAGAAAGCAATCCTGTTTGATAACCAAGGGTAGTAAATAAATCGTACAATAAAGTAGCAGTAGTAGTTTTACCATTTGTACCCGTAATTCCTACAAGTTTTAATTCTTTTGAAGGATTATCGTAAAAATTTGCTGCAATAATCCCTAATGCTTTACTACTGTCTTTTACCTCAACGTAAGTAACACCATCAACGAGTTTTTGTGGAATAATTTCACAAACAATAGCAGTTGATCCTTTTTTGATAGCTGTAGCTATAAAGTTATGGCCATCAACTTGCGTACCTGATACCGCAACAAACAAACTACCTGACTCAACCAAACGAGAATCGAAACAAACCATTGAAACCTCAATATGGGTTGAGCCTACAACCTTTTCGATTGCTGTTTTATACAATATGTCTTTCAATAATTTCATTAAGACAGTTCTAATATTATTGTTGAGCCATTAATAATTTTTGAGCCGGGTAATATTGATTGAGTTTTCACTACCCCGTTACCTTTAAATTTCACTTCTAAGCCTTGGTTTTCAAGAATAAATAATGCATCTTTAATTCCCATACCAACCACATTAGACACCAAAGTACTGTTCACTTTTTTCGATTGTATTTCAACTTGTTTTTCGCTTGTACTTACACTTGCCCATTCACCAACCTTTCCTCTTCTTCTTGTTTTCACATCCAACTCTGCATAAACTTTTACCAAATCTTTTAAGCTACCATCTTTTGAATAAGGAATTTTAGAAACTGCCATAGCATCTCTACTTTCTAAAGGCTTATGAATATCAAAACTTGTAGAGTAAATTTTATCCGCTACTTCTTTAAAAATTGGACCAGCAACCAAGTTTCCGTAGTACACATTTCGTGATGGTGCTGCAACTACCACTATGCAAGAATATTTTGGAGCATCAGCAGGGAAATAACCAACAAACGATGCTTGGTGGCTAATTTTTGCAGCATTTTTATAACCACCAGATTTATTTGCAATTTGTGCCGTACCCGTTTTACCTGCAATTTTAAAATTGGCATTTTTCAGGTTTTTTGCAGTTCCATTTTCAACCACGCCTTCCAACATTTTTTTTGCCATTGCTATGGTTTTTTTAGAACAAATGGAATTGTTAATTACCTCTGGTTTTATTTCTTTAACTACTTGCCCACGTTGGTTAATGTGTGAAACAAACCTTGGCTTAACCATTTTACCGTCGTTAGCAACTGCATTGTAAAAAGTAAGTGTTTGCAATGGTGTTAAATGAATTTCATAACCAATCGACATCCATGGCAACGAAAGTCCCGACCAAGAAGCATCGCTAGTATTTTTAATCAATGGCTGACCTTCTCCTGCAATTTCTAACCCTAATTTTTTACCCAAATTCATTTTGTAGATTCTATCCACAAATGCTTGTGGTTTACTGCCATAATTTTTTACAATCAATTTTGAAATAGCCACATTTGAAGAAACCTCAAATGATTTTTGAACACTAATTACTCCGTAACCTCCCTCGTGCGAATCTTTCATGGTAGCACCATAAAATTTAGTTGTACCATCTTCGGTGTTTACCATATCCTCAAGGGTTAAATAACCATCTTCGAAAGCCGCCATTAAAGAAGCCAGCTTAAACACAGAACCGGGCTCTGTACTTTCTCCAATGGCAAAATTGTAGCTCTCGTCATAACTTCCATCTTTACGTCGCTGCAAGTTTGCAATAGCTTTTATACTTCCTGTAGAAACTTCCATTAAGATAACCGAACCGTGATCCGCCTCATGTAGTGTTAATTGATTTTCCAATGCATTTTCGGCAACATCCTGTAAGTTCACATCAATAGTAGTATAGATATCACTACCATCTAATGGTTCAATTTCATTTTCATCTGTAATGGGCATCCAAACGCCACCAGCAATTTTTTTCATTAATCGCTTACCGTTTACCCCTTGTAAATAATGAGTGTATGCGCCTTCCAAACCAACAGGCTTTATTCCTTCACGCTCATAACCAATGGTTCGTGCTGCCAATTTATTAAACGGACGAACCCTTTTGTTTTGCTGTGTATAAATCAAACCTCCTTTGTACTGACCTCTATTAAAAATGGCAAAAGTTTTTAACTGCTGTAATTCGGTATACTTAACATTTCTCTTGATTAATTGGTAACGAACACCTTTTTTTCGAGCTGAAACCAATTCTTTTTTGTACTGACTTTGAGATTTATCGCGAAACAATTTGCTTAACTGACCTGACAACTCATCAACTTCGTTGTAAAAAATATCGTCAGTTAAAGCTTCTGTTTTTGAATCAAAACGTACCTCATAAATTGGAACAGATGTCGCCAATAGACTTCCATCTACCGCATAAATATTACCTCTTACAGCATCAATTTTACGGTAAGCAGTAGTTAAATTTTCGGCTTTTTGTTTCCATTCTGCACCCTCAACATATTGCACATTAAAGGTTTGAGCCAAAATAACAATAGCAAAAACACCCACAAAGGCATAAACCAAGTACACTCGCTTTAATATGTCTTTTTTTAAGGTTTTCACTATTTTGTTATAATTTGCTTGTATTCTTTTTTGGTTACCACTATTTTACTTGGCGATACAACCGATTCCTTTATACCCAAACTTTCGGTAGCCAAAGCCACTTGCGATTGTTTACTTAAATAATTTAAATCTGACTTGATGGTAATGTATTCCGAACGCAGCTCTTTTAAATCAGAAGTTGTTTTGTATAAACTACGCACCGTTTTTTCAGCATAATACCCATTTGCGATATACAGAATTCCAATAACGGTTACAAACAACATATAAGGTAAGTAGCTGATTACGTTGTTCTTACTTAAAAAACTTCCTGAAAATATTGAAGACAACGACTTAACTACTTTGGGAGTATCTTTTTGTGGGATAGTTTCCTCTGGTGTTTCGGTCGTTTTAAATTTGTTCATTTATTCGTTCATCGTTTTTTGTTAATTGTTATCCGTTTTTGTTGTGTTAATCAGAAAACCATTAACTAACAACCTTTAACTTTTTACAATTTTTCAGCTATTCTTAGTTTAGCACTACGTGCTCTGTTGTTTATCTTTAATTCCTCATCGGTAGCTACTACCGGTTTTCTTGTTATCAATTTGAAATCTACCAACTGATTTCCAAAAAAGTCTTTCTCCAACTCACCCGAAAAACTTCCTTTCTTTAAAAAGTTCTTCACCAACCTATCTTCTAAAGAGTGATAAGTAATTACAACCAATCTTCCAGAAGGCTTTAACACCTCTTTTGATTGTGCAAGTAAATCCTTCAACACTCCCATCTCATTGTTCACCTCTATTCGTAATGCTTGAAAAACTTGAGCTAAATACTTGTTTCTCAATTTTCCTGGCACACATTTTTCAGCAACCTCAATTAAATCGGTGGTAGTTTTAAACTTTGTTCCCAATCGTTTACTTACCAATTCAAACACTAACTTTTTAGCATTGTTTACTTCACCATACTCTCTAAACACCCTCACCAATTCATCCTCACTGTATTCGTTCACTATTTTTGCAGCAGTAATCAAGTTTGTTTTGCTCATTCGCATGTCCAATGGACCTTCAAACCGAATGGAAAAACCTCTTTCCCCAACATCAAACTGATGCGATGAAACACCTAAGTCTGCCAGTAACCCATCAATCTGATTGATTCCGTACATTTTTAAGTAATTTTTTAAATACTTAAAATTTTGAGGAACCATTACCAATCTTTCATCCTTTACAATATTTCGTTCTACATCAGCATCCTGATCAAACGCAATCAACCTTCCCTGCTCACCTAATCTTTTTAAAATCTCTTTTGAATGTCCGCCACCACCATAAGTAACATCCACGTAAATTCCATCTTTTTTTATATCAAGCCCATCAACCGACTCGTGTAACATTACTGGATTATGATAACTCATTTCCAGCATTGTTTTGATTACCACCCATCACCTCTTCAGCTAAATCAGCAAAATCATCTGGCTCATCAGTCAGCAAGTTCTCATAAGTCTTCTTATCCCACACTTCAATTCTGTTCGAGTAAGCGAAAAGCACCACTTCTTTTTCGGCACTTGCATATTCCAACATTCTTTTCGGAAGCAATATTCTCCCAGTTGCATCCAACTCCAACTCTGAAGCTCCACGATAGAAATACCTGATAAACTCACGGTTTTTCTTCACGTATTGATTCAATTTGTTTACCTCCGCACTAATGCCTTCCCACTCATTTTTTGGATACAACACCAAACATTTTTCAAAACCACGATTCAACACAAAACGCTCTTGAGCAGCTGGATCCAATTGCTTACGAAGACCTGAAGGAAGCATTAATCTTCCCTTAGCATCCAGTTTACAATCGAATTCTCCAATAAAATTTGCCATTCAATTAGCTTAAAATCAGTGGTTTATTTTTCAAGATGTAAATATAGCTCATTTTTTACCACTTTCTACCACTTTCTACCACTTTGTTGAAAACTTTTAACGGAATTAAAAATTATTTGTTGCATCAATCTTTTTTAAGCCTTGATTTTAAAAGGTGTTGCATGGTGGGAGAAAACCACCAAAATGATTATTGAGATTTTCAACAAAATTTTGTTGAAACAACGCCCATTCTTTTAGATGTTTGTGTTCCAAAATGTTTATTTTTGGATAAACTAGAATCTACCACATGAGTTTTGAAAGCGAATTAAAAAAGGAAGGAAAATTTGAGTACTTCGAGAAAGGAGAAGGTCACACCATATTGGTTTTACACGGCTTATTTGGTGCGTTAAGTAATTTTGAAGCATTGGTTGAAGAATTTTCTAAAAAATACCGCGTAATTGTACCCATTATGCCTATGTACGATATGCCTATTTTATTGACAAACATTAAAAACTTTAACAAGCATATCGAGAAATTTGTCGCATTTAAGAAACTTGAAAATTTTACCATTTTAGGTAATTCTTTAGGTGGACACATTTCATTAGTTTACACGAAAAGAAACCCCGAAAAAGTACATTCCATGGTGCTAACTGGAAGCTCTGGTTTATACGAAAACGCTTTTGGAGGCTCATTTCCAAGACGAGAAGACAAAGAATATTTAAGACAAAAAATTGCATTGACTTTTTACGATCCTGCTATTGTTACTGACGAATTGGTTGACCAATTGTACGACATCGTAATGGATAGAGGTAAATTGATTCGTGTGTTATCAATTGCTAAATCGGCAATACGACATAACATGGCTAATGATTTACAAAAATTTACCATGCCGGTTTGTTTAATTTGGGGAAAAAACGACAATGTAACGCCGCCTCATGTTGCTGAAGAATTTCATGCAAAGCTACCAGATTCAGACTTGTTTTGGATAGATAAATGCGGCCACGCGCCAATGATGGAACATCCTCAAGAATTTAACAACCTTCTTTCTGCTTGGATGGATAAGCGTTTCAACTTTTAAAAAATGAACATTAACACCGCCGAGTTTGTAGTAAGCAACTCGAAACTTTCGCTTTGCCCCCCAGCCAACAAACCAGAGTTTGCCTTTATTGGACGTTCTAATGTAGGTAAATCTTCGTTAATCAATTACATTACCAACAATAAAAAACTGGCTAAAACATCGGGTACACCTGGAAAAACGCAATTGATTAACCATTTTATTATTAACGACCATTGGTACATGGTTGATTTACCTGGATATGGTTTTGCTAAAGTACCCGTTAAAACAAAAATTAAATGGGAAGCGTTTATCTCCGATTACATTCTAAAAAGAGAAAATCTACTTAACTTGTTTGTACTAATTGATAGCCGATTACCTGCACAACAAATAGATTTAGATTTTATGGAATGGTTGGGAATTAAAGGCATACCATTTTCAATTGTATTTACCAAAATTGATAAACTGACCAGTTCTCAATTGAATAAAAACCTATTGGCTTACAAAAAAGAGATGCTAAAATACTGGGAAGAAATGCCCATTTCGTTTACGAGCTCAGCAAGTAGTAAGTTTGGAAAAGATGGCATTTTAAACTACATTGAGGGTATCATTACTGCTTACGAGAAAAAGTAATTTTATTGAATCATTTTAACTACCACTAAATGAAACAAAAGGACTCCATACAACTTTTTGAAGATAAAAAAGTAAGAACAATTTGGGATGAGAACCAAGAAAAATGGTTTATCTCTATTATAGATGTTATTGCAATACTTACTGAAAGCATTGACCCCAATGCTTATTGGAGAAAATTAAAACAACGCCTTAAAGAAGAAGGAAATGAAACCGTGACGAATTGTCACGGTTTGAAAATGCTAGCAGCAGATGGAAAAATGCGATTAACTGATGTTGCTGATACAAAACAGTTACTTAGGCTTATCCAATCCATTCCATCACCAAAAGCAGAGCCTTTTAAATTTTAATGTTAAAAAATTTATATATTTGATAGAAGATAAACTTATGTAAAAAAACTCAAACAATCACATGTACGGACTAAAAGAATTAAAACAAACAATAAAAATTGAAAATAATTCTGTTGAATGTCCAGTAAAGAATTGTTCGATGGTAGTTGAACGTCAAAAAAAGTTTTTTAAAAAAGATTCGAAATATAAATGTCCTATACATAAAATCTATATTTCACCAAGAACTTTTGAATATGAAACAACAGAGGACAACCTATTATGGACAGACCATTATGACACGAAATTATACATTGAGATATTAAAAGTTAAACGAGAAAGTAGAATCGCAAGAGATAATAGTGAAGATGCTTTAACATGGAATGTTATGAGATTTCTTGATAAACAAGATCTTTTATCTAGCTTTTTGAGTCAAATATCAAATAAGAAAATTAAAACCGCTGAATTAATCCTTTGGTCATATTATTCTAAAGAACAATCTGACTGGTCATTGCTTAATAAAGCTAGAATTGAATTTGGAGAAACAATTGCGAGAGGTTCCGAACCTGACATAATCATTTTGACTGACAAAACACTTTACTTTATAGAAGCAAAACTTACAGCAAAAAATAAAACAAAACCAAGCAACCCTAAAAATAGAAAAAAATACGAAATAGGAGGAAATAAATTATTTCATAAAATATTTAGGAGTGATTTTGAAACCATCTCAATATTAGAAGAACGATATGAATTGATGCGTTTTTGGTTATTAGGTTGTTGGATGGCTAAGCAATTGAATCTTGACTTCGAATTTTACAGCCTTGTTATGGAGAAAGAGGATATGCAAATTCAAACAGATTTTGGAAAACATCTTGTTGAAACAAAAGAAAGAAAATATTTAAGAATAACTTGGGAGCAAATTAGCAACTTTATAAAAAAGACAGCCATTACCAAAGAAAAGAAAATAATGATTGATTATTTTGAAAACAAAACTATTGGATATAAAGCAAATCAACTAATTAAAGCATTTAAGAATTAACTAATTAAGAATAAATTATTATCTCTAAAAAACAAAGCCATGAATTTTATTAAATTACAAATCATAATATTTTCAATTATGATTACCACTATTTCACTTGATTTAAAGTGTCAAAATACATGGTCACTGACAATGTCAGGGTTTGACCAAACTTATTCACCATGCGACTTTGTTACAGCCAGCAATGGAGATATTTATTTAAATGGTGTCAAATACGATACTGGCACAAGTGGCTTTATTAACAAACTTTATAAATCTACAAACCAAGGAACTTCTTGGGTAGAAGTTAGCACTACTGGATTAACTGATCTTGGAAATGTCCATAGCTTAACAATCAGTGGCAGTAAAATGATTCTCGCAGGTATGGATGTAATTTCCTCAAATGGTGCAAAGATTTTTATAAGTGATTTAAATCTAAATACTGGTCTTGGTGATTTAATAAATAATAATATTATGATTAGTTATTTTCCAAACCCTTTTGACTCATTCTTGACTCTTAAAACAAACTTAAACCACAAGAAAACAATTGACACCATAAATATAATTTCAATAACTGGCAAACTGATGTTTAGTTACGACAAATACACATCTACTTCACTTAATATGATAATTAATACCGATAATTTTGAATCAGGAATATATTTGTTGATTCTAAAATATTCCGAAAGCATACAAACCATAAAACTAATAAAGAACTAAATAAAAACTACCTCCCTCCTCGTCCCCTCCTCATCCTCGTTTATAACGAGGATGAAAGAGAAGGACGTTTTTAACGTCATAAAAAAAATTAAATTTGCTCCATGAGCGGAGATCGTTATAAAATAGCAGACCAACAAGGCTTGTACTTTGTAACATTTACCGTTGTAAACTGGATTGATGTTTTTACTCGAAAAGATTACAAATTTATTATTACTGATTCGTTGAATTATTGCATCGCCAACAAAGGCTTAGAAGTTTACGCATGGGTTTTAATGTCTAACCATCTCCATTTAATTATTAAAGCAAAAGAAGGTTATATGTTATCGCACATTATTCGAGATTTTAAGAAATTCACCTCCAAACAAATTGTTCAAAAAATACAAGAAATTGGCGAAAGTAGAAAAGAATGGTTATTGGATAAATTTAATTTTGAAGCTCGAAAAACCCGTAGAGCTGAGAATTATAAATTTTGGAAAGACGATAATCATGCTATTCAATTAGACAATACCGAATGGATTTTGCAACGCTTGGAGTATATCCATCAAAACCCAGTAAAACAATATATTGTTGAATTACCACACGAATATTTATTTAGTAGTGCAATAGATTATGCAGATGGTAAAGGATTGGTTAACATCTCAAAATTATAGCTTTTTTAAAACAGCATTAAAAATGCTTTTCTCCATCATCCTCGTTATAAACGAGGACGAGAAACAGTTAATGGCTAACCTGAAAAAATTAAATCGTCATTGAAAAAATACGTGTGGTTGGTGCATTACGTAACAAACGTAAATCAAACGCCATACAAACATTACGTACAAACGGTCGTGCTGATTCGGGCAAAGTCAATCCATTTGGGGTAATGTTTACCAATCCATCTGCTTCCATTTCTTTTAATCGCTCTAAACAAGCCGAGAGTTCTGGAAATTTAACTTAGTCATCTTTCCATGAAGCTTCAAAATGGCACATGATGTTTAAAATGTGTTGGCGTATTACCAAATCTTCTGCGGTTAATAAATGTCCTCTAAAAATGGGTATTACCCCTTGGTTGACCAATTCGGTATATTCCTCCACCGTTTTGGCATTTTGAGCAAAACTGTACCACGAGTCACTTATCGAACTCATGCCCAAACCAACCATTAACTGTGTTTTACTGGCGGTGTAACCCATAAAATTTCGATGTAAGTTTTTTTGTTCCATTGCCTTGTGCATTGAGTCGGTTGGTAAAGCAAAATGGTCCATGCCTATTTCAACATAACCTAAATCAAACAGCATTTGCTTTCCGGTTTCGTACAATTCTCTTTTTAACTCAGCCGAAGGCAAATCTTTTTCATCGTAACCACGTTGCCCCACACCTTTTATCCACGGCACATGTGCATAGCTGTAAAAAGCAATTCTATCAGGCTTTAAGCTTTTGGTTTTGGTAATGGTATCCACCATACTTTCTTTGGTTTGGTGCGGCAACCCAAACACCAAATCATGGCTAATCGAATTATACCCTATTTTTCGAGAAAGCTCAGTAACCTCTTTTACTTTTTCAAATGGCTGAATTCTGTTAATGGTTTGTTGTACTTTCAAATTGTAATCTTGCACCCCAAAACTGTTACGAGTAAAACCTAAATCAAATAAGGTTTTTAAATGCTTTTCAGTCGTGTTATTCGGGTGAGCTTCAAAACTAAATTCAAATTCTTCGCATTTTTCGGCTGTAACCAAAATACCGTTAATCAGTTTTTGAAGGTTTTCGGCACTAAAAAACGTTGGTGTTCCGCCTCCTAAATGTATTTCTTTAATTCGTGGTTTATCAGGAAAAATAGCACAATACAACGCCCATTCTTTCAACACCGTATCTACATAAGGTTCTTCAACACCATGTTGTTTGGTAATACGTTTGTGGCAGCCACAAAACGTACACAAGTTTTCGCAAAACGGTAAATGAATGTAAATGCTAATACCTTCAATTTTATTGCTTTCGTTAAACGATTTTACTGCAGTTTTTACCCAATCGTTGTAAGCAATACCATCGTTATCCCAAAACGGAACGGTAGGGTAACTGGTATATCGCGGGCCAGCAATGTTGTATTTTTGAACTAAGTTTGTCATTATATGGGTTGTAAGTTTTGAGTGGTGGGTGATGAGTTTTTATTTAAAGACAGTGAACTGATTACTGTAAACTAAAAACTAGTTAAACTTTTCGTTTCTAATTTTCTCTCCCATTCTTTTTCCTAAATCACGTATCTCGTTAGCCAACTCCTTATCGTTGGTAGCTCGTTCGTAAGCATCGCCCATCGTAATTACCGATTGGTAATAAAAATGCTTCATTTCGTCAATCATCATTTCTTTCGTCCACAAATCAATTCGCAAAGTATTGCGTTCTTTTTTGTCCCATAAACTTAACATAATAGACTTACACTCTTTTAATCCATCCTCTCCAGCATCGTCGGCTTGCCATTCAATTTTTTCGGGCACATGGTTTTCGTCTAAGGTAATTTTAAAGTTGATTTCCGATTTTTTCATTTTCTATAATTTTTTGTAATCGAATCAAAACACACCCCTAACCCCTCTCAAGAGGGGAATATTAAGGTTTGTATTTCGATAAGTTTAATATTTTTTGAGCATCTTTTTCGTTAACTAAATCTTGCACTTTTGCTTTAGGATTATTTTCCATAAACGCTTTTACAATTTGCAATCCAACCCATTGCCCAACTTTACCTGGTGAGCCCTCAGGAAAGCCTTGAACAAAAGGTGCTTCACCCATGTATTTAATTATTTCTTTGGTTTCTTTGGTGTAAAACAATTCATTGTCAACAAAATAAAACCATACTTGTTTTTCATTGTCTTCGCACCATTCTAATTGTTCTTTGGTGTAACCCATTTTAACATAATCTTCTTCGTAGGGAGTTAACAAATCCAAAATGTACAATAATTTTCCTTGATGCACCATTTCGGTTAACAAATCAGCATTCGATTCGTTCAACTCAAATTCGGTAGAAACCCACCCTAAAATTGAACTCGAAACCATGTGATTTTTGGTCATGTTAGCAATTTTATATTGCGGAAGACCTAATTGTACATATGCTTGATAATCGTTCCCTAAAAACATATCTAATCCAATTCCTAAATAGCTCGAATCGGTTACAATAGCATAGTTAAACCCCGAAACATACGTAATAATAGTTGGAATATTTTTTTCTGGAAAATAGTGATTATACAATTTAAACGATTCGGTTAATTCTTGTTGATAATGAGAAAAATCGCTAAACGTTGAATCCACTTTTTTATATACTTCCTTAACGTAAGAATCAGATTTAAACCCGTTCAAATAATAATAAACTGAAGGATCGTCGACAGCAGAAATATTTACAATGCTTTCAATAAAATGAGTAAAAAATGGGTCGTACTTTTTTCTTAATTCCAAAACTTCCGTATCGGTAATAGTTGGATAGGCGAACAAATCTTGTTCAAATCGGTTCAACTTTAACTCTATTTTTATGTTTAAGGTATCTACCGACGGTTTATCTGTTCCACATCCAAAAAAAAGCGATACCAACACAAAGAATATTGAAAAATGTACTGTTGAAAAATTAGAATTCATTAATCGCATTTAGCTCTTTATTAAGCGTAAGTTTGTATAAAAATTATCATGAAACTAAACGCAAAAATACTCACTTTAATATTATTTGTCTTATTAATTTCCCACCTTTCTGCACAAGATGGTAATTTTAACAACGACCCTGAAGTAAAATTTCAAAAAGATGTTCCATCGTTTCGTTTAGGATTACATTTTTCTCCAAACATTTCGTGGCTCGGACTAAATACTACAGGCTACGAAAAAAATGGAGTTAGACTTGGTTTTGCTTATGGGATTTCTACCGAGTTTTTTCTTGCCAAAAACTACCTTTTTTCAACAGGTTTTAACATTAACAACATTGGCGGAAATTTAAAATACGAAGGCGTTTATGATAATGCAGGTGCAGTTTCAGCAAGTGCAGTTAAACAAAACATAAAAATTAATTACATTGATATTCCATTAACATTAAAATTACGTACCAACGAAATTGGTTACATGACCTACTATGGAAATTTTGGTTTTGTTGCAGGAATTAAATACAGCTCTAAAACTGATTATGAATATGTTGACTTAAACAGCATTAAAAAAACTGATGTAAACAATACCAGTAACATTTCTTTTTTTAACATGAATTTGGTTGTTGGTGGTGGCGCCGAATACAACTTAAGTGGAAATACTAATATAATGTTTGGAGTTTCTTACCACAATGGCTTTGTAAATGTGATGAAAGATAAAACGCACCAATTAAATCCATTAGGAAAAGCAACCATTGATAGCAATGGAAAAGCCGTTTACACTGATAAAGAAGTGAATGCTACGTTAAACTATTTTTCTTTAGATTTGGGTATCTATTTTTAATTTATCACCATTTTGAATACCGAAAAAGTTACTCTACATATTGTAAAATGGCTTAGCGATTATGCCAAACAAGCAAATTCCAAAGGATTTGTGGTTGGAATTTCGGGAGGTATTGATTCGGCTGTCACCTCAACTTTGGCTGCTCTTACAGGATTGCCTGTTATTTGTGTTGAGATGCCCATTCATCAGGATAAAACACAAGAACAACGAGGGTTAAATCACATCAAATTTTTAGAGAAAAATTATTCAAACGTATCTTCAATTAGAGTTGATTTAACTTCGGTTTTCGATAATTTTCAATCAGCCACACCAAACTCAGCTAATACCGATTTGCAAAACTTAGCATTAGCCAACACACGTTCACGTTTACGAATGACATCACTTTACTATATTGCACAAATTAACAATTCGTTGGTTGTTGGAACAGGAAACAAAGTAGAAGATTTTGGAGTTGGTTTTTATACTAAATACGGCGATGGTGCCGTAGATTTAAGCCCTATTGCTGATTTATACAAAACCGAAGTTTACGAACTTGGCAAACACCTCAACATTATTTATGAAATATTGATAGCTCCACCTACTGATGGTTTGTTTGGTGACGGAAGAACGGATGAAGAACAAATTGGAGCTTCTTATCCCGAATTAGAATGGGCAATGAAATTGATTGAAGAGAACAATTTTGACAAAAATCATTTTACAGAAAGACAAGCAAAAGTATTTGAAATTTATACTCGATTAAATTTTATCAATCAACACAAAATGAACCCTATTCCGGTCTGTTTAATTCCTAAAAATTTAACACAATAATTCATCCTTAAAATTATTGTAAACACAAGGTAAAATCGTACCATTTAAAATGTACTTTTTATTACTTTTGTACTTCCTTATTTTGGGTATAATTATTTCTTTAAAACACTATGGCTACAAAACAATTTTCTGAACGTCACATTGGTCCAAGAGATACCGATGTAAACAGCATGTTATCTGCAATTGGAGCAAGTTCAATTGACGAGTTAATTAATCAAACCATTCCTTCTAAAATTAGACTTAAAAATGAGTTGAAATTGGATGAGCCAATGACCGAATATGAGTACCTGAATCATATTAAGGAATTATCACACAAAAACAAATTATTCAAATCGTATATTGGGTTAGGATATTACAATACCATTTTACCATCGGTAATCAAACGAAATATTTTTGAAAATCCAGGATGGTACACCGCATACACGCCTTACCAAGCAGAAATATCTCAAGGTAGATTAGAAGCTTTGTTAAATTTTCAAACTATGGTGTTGGATTTAACAGGCATGGAAATAGCTAATGCTTCTTTATTAGATGAAGGAACTGCCGCTGGAGAAGCAATGATTTTAGCTTACAACAGTAGAACTAAAGAAGCTAAAAAAGTAGATGCCAATGTGTTTTTTGTTTCTGACAAATGTTTGCCTCAAACCATTGATGTTTTAAAAACAAGAGCAACACCTTTAAGCATTGAATTAATTATTGGCGACTACAATACTTTTAAATTTACAGAAAAAGTGTTCGGCGCAATTGTACAATACCCAGATGTTACTGGTCAAATTAACTCATATGCTGATTTTACTGCTAAAGCCCATGCCAATGGCAGTATTGTTGTTGCTGCAGCTGATTTGTTAAGCTTAACATTACTAACTGCTCCTGCCGAATGGGGTGCTGATGTAGTTGTTGGAACTACTCAACGATTTGGTGTACCTATGGGTTACGGTGGGCCACATGCAGCATATTTTGCTACTAAAGATGAATACAAACGTTCGATGCCAGGCAGAATTATTGGTGTTTCGATTGACGAACAAGGCAATAGAGCTTTGAGAATGGCCCTGCAAACGAGAGAGCAACACATTAAACGTGACAAAGCAACATCAAACATTTGTACAGCACAAGTATTATTAGCTGTAATTGCGGGAATGTATGCCGTTTATCATGGTCCTGAAGGATTAAAAAATATTTCTTCAACCATTCAACGATTAACAGGAAAACTTGCCTCAAGCATTGATGCTTTAGGTTTGACAAGAGTAAACAATTCGTTTTTTGACACTTTAACTTATCAAGTTACTGAAAAGCAAAAAGAAGACATTCGTAAAATTGCGCTGGAAAGAGAAACAAATTTCTATTATACCAATAACACAATCTCAATTAGTATTGGTGAAACTGAAAATGAAGCTTCGATTTTGCAAATTACTAAAATATTTGCTGATGCTTTAGGTAAAAATAGTTCTTCGACTAATGAAATAAATGGTTTGCCTTCAAGTCTATCAAGAAAGACTGAATTTTTAACTCACGAAGTATTTAATAAATATCATTCTGAGTCTGATATGATGCGATACATTAAACGACTTGAGAATAAAGATTTATCGTTAACGCATTCTATGATTTCGTTGGGTTCTTGTACTATGAAATTAAATGCAGCTTCTGAATTGATTCCATTGGGTTGGGCGGAATGGGCAAACATTCATCCATTTGTTCCTTTTAATCAAGCAGAAGGATACCAATCTATGTTAAAAGGTTTAGAAAGAGATTTGAGCGAGATTACTGGATTTGATGCAGTATCATTACAACCAAATTCGGGAGCACAAGGAGAATATGCTGGCTTAATGGTTATCAGAGCATATCATGAAAGCAGAGGTGATTTTCATAGAAACATTTCATTAATACCATCATCTGCTCACGGAACAAACCCTGCAAGTGCAGTAATGGCAGGAATGGAAGTAGTTGTTACTAAATGTGATGAAAAAGGTAATATTGACGTTAAAGATTTAAGAGCAAAAGCCGAACAATATAAAGACACGCTATCTTGTTTAATGGTTACTTACCCATCTACACATGGTGTATTTGAAGAAAGCATTATGGAAATTACTCAAATCATTCACAGTTTTGGTGGTCAAGTTTATATGGATGGTGCTAATATGAATGCACAGGTTGGATTGACAAATCCAGCTAATATTGGTGCTGATGTTTGTCACTTAAATCTACACAAGACATTTGCTATCCCTCACGGTGGTGGTGGACCAGGAGTTGGACCAATAGGTGTTGCCAAACATTTGACTCCATTTTTACCCTCAAATCCAGTAGTTAAAACTGGTGGAGATAAAGCTATTACAGCTGTTTCAGCTGCTCCTTGGGGTAGTGCCTATGTTTGTTTAATTTCTTACGCATATATTAAAATGTTAGGTACTGAAGGTTTAAAAAAATCAACACAAACCGCCATTTTAAATGCAAACTATATTAAATCGAAATTAGAAAAACATTACGGCATACTTTATACCAATGAAAATGGTAGAGTAGCTCACGAAATGATTTTAGAATGTAGAGATTTTAAAGCAGCATCACATATTGAGGTTACTGATATTGCAAAAAGATTAATGGATTATGGGTTTCACGCCCCTACAGTTTCTTTTCCTGTAGCTGGCACATTAATGGTTGAACCTACTGAAAGTGAAAGCAAAGAAGAATTAGATCGTTTTATTGAAGTAATGATTGAAATCAGAAACGAAGTAAATGAAATTATTTCTGGAAAAGCTGACATGAACGATAATGTTTTGAAAAACGCACCTCATACAGCTAAAGAAATTACTGCTGACGAATGGAAACATGCTTATCCGAGAAGTAAAGCTGCTTACCCATTAAACTGGTTGCAAGCTTCAAAATACTGGCCAACAGTTGGTAGAGTTGACAATGCTTATGGTGATAGAAACTTAGTTTGTAGCTGTAATCCAATTGAAGACTACATGGCGACAGAAGCTTAATTAAAAAAGAAAAGCCCCGATAAATATCGGGGCTTTTCTTTTTGTTATAGAATTTCTTTTACTCTTTAACAAATTTATATGGATTGTCAACTCCATCAATCACTAAGAAGTACATTCCTCTTGATAATGAATTGATATCAATTCTATGAGTATTGCTTAATATTTTATCATTCAATACTGTTTTACCAAGCATATCAACTACTCTAATGTTATTATTTACCAATTTTCCATCAGTAGCAATCATTAATGATTCAGCTGCTGGGTTAGGGTAAACATTTAATACTGAAGATGTAATATCATCAATACCTACTGCACAATTATTAACAGTTACAGTTTTACTTCTAACTGTACTTAAACCACATGCATTTGATGAAGCAACAGTTACAGTACCAGACATTGTTCCAACAGTAGCATTTATTGTTGTTGCAATACTAGATCCAAACCAATCACTTGGTAATGTCCAAACATAAAAATATTGAGCAGAACCACCAACAGCAGTATAGGTTACAATAGAATCTTGACAAACTGTTGCTGGACCACCTACTCCAACTGGAGCAACTGGAGGACTAACAACAGTAATATAAGCACCTTTAGACTTCGTTGTTTGACCAAGGCTATCTGTTACTGTTAATTGAACACTATATGTTCCAGCTGTTGAATAAGTAACTGTTGGGTTTTGAGCATTCACACTAGAGGCAGTTCCTCCATAAAATGACCATGCCCAGTTAGTAACATTACCTCCCGTAGTTAAATCAGTAAATTGTACCGTATCACCCACACAAACATTAAGCGGAGTAGCAGTAAAGTCACAATCTAAATTAGAATTTAAATTATTCCATTTCCATATACCATGTTCACTTGGACTTACAGTAAATGCACCTGACCAACCCACAGAAGGATTAATAAATTCTACATAAGTATGTTGATCAGTATCAATAATATTCCAATTTAAACCACCATCTTCAGAATAAGAAGATCCTGTTCCAGTTGTAAAAGCAACATCAGTGCCTTCAATAAAACATAATCCATTTGTAAATACTGAACCTGTTGTAGTCAATTGAGTCCAGTTAGCGCCACCATCAGTTGTCTTATGAACTACGCCTCCAGTCGTTAATAATCCTGTAGATCCGTCTCTAAATGAGTAATTTGCATTTCCCATATCTGTTTCAGGGGTTTGGTAAACATTCCAGTTTAAACCTCTATTTACAGAATGATATAATCTACCCATATTCGTTCCAAACCATACCGTATCACCTATTACTTCTATATCTCTTACATAACCATATTCTCCAGCTAATGGATTGGGAATATTAGCTCCAGGAACAAGTGTCCAAGTAGTTCCTCCGTTTGTTGTAGTATACAACTCAAATTCACCATTACCAGCTCCTATTGGGTCACCTTGACAAAAACCGTTATTAGCATCCCAGAAATGAACAACATTTGTAAATGAAGCTGAATTATTGTACGTAGCAGTTGCTTGTCTTGTCCAAGATGTTCCACCGTTAGTAGTTTTCCATATACCTCCTATTTGACCTGCAGCATTTGGATACGCTGCTAACCAAGCTGTAGTTGCATCAATAGCAGAAATCATTGAAATACCTAATCCAGTATTTCCTACATTTATAGTTTGAGGAGTCCATGTAGTACCTCCATTAGTAGTTTTAGTAAACGCTTGAATATTAGCACCACCACCTGTACCATCATAAGCGACAGCCCAAGCAGTATTAATATCAACGATATCGATATGTCCAACACCTGTTGATGTAGCTGTGAACCCAGTATTTTGAATAATCCACTCACCATATGGTTCTAGACTCACATTAACATAATTCGTTCTAGTTTTAGCTTGAGTACTTTGAGAGTTAGTAACTGTTAACGTTACACTATACTGTCCAGCAGAAGCATAAGTAATAGGAGGTGGGGTTTGTCCAACAAATGAGTTTGGTGAACCTCCAGGGAAAGACCATGTCCAGTTAGTTATTGTATTTCCGCCATCCACAGATTGGTCAAAAAATGTAACAGACTGACCTTCAAAAATAGAAACTGGAGAACCACTAAACTGAACCAAAGGGTCGCCCGTAACAGTAGCAGCTACACAATTTAAAGCAGCAGTAGCATTTATTCTTTTTCCTATATCTCTAGTTCCACCAGTAGTAACACCAGTAGTTTTTAAACAATTTTCAATTTGAGCAGGTGTTAATGTTGGATTCAAACTTAACATTGATCCAACTAAACCAGCAGCAAAAGGACATGCCATTGAAGTTCCTGACATATTTCCATAGCTATTACCCCCAGTAGTGTATACTGTACTTAACAACCCTCCAAAACTACTTGAACCAGCACCCCCACCTGGTGATGCAATATCTACCCATTGAGTACCTCCATTATAGTTTGTAAAACTAGAAGGAGAATTATTTCCGTTAACTGAACCAACACAAATTACATTATTATAAGCTCCTGGATATGAAAGAGTAGAAACCCCATCATTACCAGCTGCAGCAACGAAAACAATTTCAGGATATGCATTAATTAAATTTTGGAAAGAAGCACTTGAAGTTGGTCCGCCAAAAGACATACTAACAACATTAGCACCATTCGCACATGCCCAAGAAACACCATCAAAACTATAATAAACACTATTTGATGATGCAGCAGAATTTGGAGTACATTTAACTCCAATCAATTCAACTTGTGCACCTAATGAAGCCATACCGATACCATTATTAACATCAGCAGTAGCTAAACCAGCACAATGTGTACCATGCGACCAACCTTGATCTGAACCGTATTGTAACGGTGGTGTTGCATCATTATCATTATCTGCAACATCATATTGCTTAAATGTTGTTAAATCTGAATGGTTAGAATAAACAGCATTATCAACAACAGCAACTTTTATTTGATTACTTCCTAAACTAATATCCCAAGCAGTTGTTGAACCAACTAAATTATGATACCAGATACTAGTTGAACTTGAATACTGTGGATCATTAGGAACTAAATCAATTTTATAAATAGGTTCCTTCTCTGCATATTCTAAAACATCTAGTGCGCTTAACTTCTCTACAACTTCATCAATTTTTGAGAAATCACTAAATTTAATTCTACAAATTTTTTGTAATTCTTCTTTTCCAGTGTAATATACTGGTCTATTTATTTCTGTTAGGTTATAAGAAGCTAATGCCTTTTGTATTTCCGGAAAATCCTTGAAACTTTCGCGCTTTACAATTGATTCAGCGTTTTCTTTAAGAACTTCAATTGTTTTTACATTTTTCTTAAGCTTCACAAGAACTGAACCATCCAAAAAATCGGGGCTATAGGTTTGTGAAAATGCCAAACTACTAAAAAGCAGTCCGACGATTAATGATAATTTATTTTTCATAATTGATTATTAGTTTAGTTAGAAATCAACGCAATTTACGATTTTTATGTATAGAAACCACTCAATGTTATTTTTTTAATAGGATTGTTAAAATTGTTAATTATCTCTATTAAACGAATTTTTAACCTATAAAAATCAATATTACTTGGTTTGAAACAGCTATAATTAGAGGGCGTTTATAAAAGTATGAGGTAAAACTTTAAAGTTTTACCTCATACTTTTAATTCTTTAGTTATAAAAAATCGTGGAATCCTAATCAATTATTTTCCATGACATTGCTTGTATTTTTTTCCACTTCCACACGGACAAGCATCATTTCTACCCACTTTTTTCTCAACCCTTACTGGCTGAGCTTTTGGTTGCTCTTGTTCTGGATTACCAGTATTTGAAGAAGTATAATCTGGTCTGCTCATTTTTAAATTAGCCAAATCATTTTTTACAGATGCAGGAGCTTCTTTTGCTTCAACTTCTGCTTGTCCTTCTTTTGGTTGAGGCAAACCGCTCTTCATTAAAAACCGAACAACTTCTTTGTTTATTTTAAGCAACATACTGTTAAACAGCTTAAATGCTTCAAATTTGTAAATCAATAACGGATCTTTTTGTTCGTAAACAGCTCCTTGTACCGATTGTTTCAACTCGTCCATTTCCCTTAAATGCTCCTTCCAATCCTCATCAATCATGGCAAGAATAACATTTTTCTCTATTGCTTTAATCAACTCTCTACATTCGGTATTATATGTTTTTTCTAATGGGGTAGAAACATTTAACACCTTCATTCCATCAGTAATCGGAACTAAAATATTTTCATATTGTGCTCCTTGATTTTCATAAACATCCTTAATTACAGGATATGCCATTTGAGCAATCAATTCCGATTTTTTGTAATAATGATTAATCGCTAATTCATGTAAATCTTCGATTAACTCTCCAGACTTGCTATTAATAAAATCTTCTTCTGAGAAAGGTGTTTGAAGAGCCAGCAACCTTATCAATTCTAACTTAAATGTTTCAAAATCCTCAACCTCTTGACTTTCATTTATCAAATCCTCACACACATCGTAAATCATGTTAGAAATTTCAACACCCATACGCTCACCATACAACGCATTTCTACGTTTTGTGTAAACAACTTCACGTTGCGAATTCATAATATCATCGTACTCCAACAATCTTTTTCGAATTCCAAAATTATTTTCTTCAACCTTTTTCTGAGCTCTTTCAATAGATTTGGTAACCATTGAATGTTGAATAACTTCACCATCCTCTAACCCCATTCTATCCATTAACTTGATAATACGTTCCGAATTAAATAAACGCATTAAATCATCTTCTAATGACACGAAAAACTGAGAAGAGCCTGGGTCACCCTGACGACCAGCACGACCTCTCAACTGACGGTCAACACGACGAGAATCATGACGTTCGGTACCAATAATAGCTAAACCTCCAGCTTCTTTAACTCCTTCTCCTAATTTAATATCTGTACCACGACCCGCCATGTTGGTTGCAATGGTAACCGCTCCAGCTTTACCAGCTCCAGCAACTATTTCAGCTTCTCGTTGATGCAATTTTGCATTTAATACATTATGACTTATTCCTTTCATTTTAAGCATTCTCCCTAAAAGTTCAGAAATTTCTACCGATGTTGTACCAACTAAAACTGGTCTTTTTTGATTTACTAACGAAACGATTTCATCAATAACTGCCGTATATTTTTCACGTTTTGTTTTATAAACCAAGTCTTCTCTATCATCTCTTAAAATAGGTTTGTTGGTAGGAATAATAACCACATCCAATTTATAAATATCCCAAAGCTCTTGCGATTCGGTCTCAGCTGTACCCGTCATACCCGCTAACTTGTGGTACATTCTAAAGTAATTTTGCAACGTAACTGTTGCATAAGTTTGAGTTGCAGCTTCTACTTTTACATTTTCTTTTGCTTCAATGGCTTGATGTAATCCGTCAGAATATCTTCTACCCTCCATGATACGCCCAGTCTGCTCATCAACAATTTTTACTTTGTTATCCATTACTACATATTCCACATCTTTTTCAAACATAGCATAAGCCTTCAGTAATTGATTAATGGTATGAATACGCTCAGCTTTTACAGAATAATCTTGAATCATTCTTTCTTTCATGATAAGCTTATCTTGTTCAGAAGCAGTTGATTTTTCAATTTCAGCAACTTCAGAACCGATATCTGGCATCACAAAAAACTTTGCATCATCTCCAGAACCAGTAATTAAATCAACACCTTGCTCAGTTAACTCAACCGAATTTGATTTTTCATCAACCACAAAAAACAAAGCAGCATCTGCTTTTGGCATTTCTTTATTTTGGTCTTGCATGTGATAATTTTCTGTTTTTTGTAAAACAGCTTTAATACCTTGCTCACTCAAAAACTTAATTAATGCACTATTTTTAGGCAACCCTCTGTGCGCTCTCAACAATGCTAACCCTCCTTTTTCTTGATCCTCCTTACTTATTTTTTCACCATTAATTAATGGTGTAAGCAATTTTTTTGCCTCACTCAATGCTTCGGTTACAAATTTTCGTTGAGCGGCTACTAATTTTTCAACTCTTGGTTTTAATTCATGAAATTCATGTTTATCACCTTTTGGAGTTGGTCCAGAAATAATCAACGGTGTTCTAGCATCATCAATCAATACAGAATCAACCTCATCGACAATTGCATAATGATGTTTACGTTGAACCAAATCTTCTGGCGTACGTGCCATATTGTCTCTTAAATAATCGAAACCAAACTCGTTATTTGTTCCGTAGGTAATGTCTGCTAAATATGCTTTTCGTCTTTCTGGTGAGTTTGGTTGATGTTTATCAATACAATCAACAGTTAACCCATGAAATTCAAAAATTGGAGCCATCCACTCCGAGTCTCTTTTTGCAAGATAATCATTAACTGTAACCAAATGAACTCCTTTACCTGCAAGTGCATTCAAATAAACAGGCAGAGTTGCTACCAATGTTTTACCTTCACCCGTTTGCATCTCAGCAACCTTACCTTGATGTAAAACACTACCCCCAATTAACTGAACATCATAATGAACCATTGCCCAAGTAACCTCAGCTCCAGCAGCCAACCACGAATTATGATAAGTTGCCTTATCCCCGTTAATTTCAACATGGTCATGCTTTGCAGCAATATCTCTATCCATGTCTGAAGCAGTTACTTCTATGGTTTTATTTTCAGCAAATCGCCTTGAAGTTTCTTTAATAACGGCAAATGCTTCATGCTGAATTTCTAAAAGAACTTCCTCAATTTGAGCTAATATCTCTTTTTCTATCGCATCAATTTGATTGTATATTTCCTCTTTTTCTTGAATAGAGAGTTTTAAATCGTTTTCAATAGCATTTTTTAATTCTGCTATTTTTTCTTCAGATGCTTTTGTTTTATCAGCTATTTTAGCTTTAAACGCACTTGTTTTAGAACGCAACTCATCGTTTGATATTGATTGTAACGTTTGATATACTTGTGCTGTTTTTTCAACTATAGGAGATAATTCTTTTAAATCTCTATCTGTTTTACTTCCTAAAAAAGCTTTTAGTACTTTATTTAATAATCCAGCTCCTGCCATTTTATATTTTTAATATTTTCAAAATTCTAACTTGTCAATTATGCAACCAAAACAATCGTTTATGCCATAATGACCTATATAACCGACAAATGTAGTTATTTAAAAAAGATGTACATATTTTAAGAAAAAAAACTATTCATATTATTCGTATTTTTAAATGTATTCCTTTTCTTTGTAGCTATGTTAAAAAACATAAATTAATCATGTCAATAACTAAAGCAGAAAATATTACTACAATTGGTTTTTTAGAAAAACTAAAAAGCTATGCTGCTTTATTTAAGTTAAAGATTACTGTATTCGTAGTAATTTCAGCCATTTTTGGTTACTTTATAGGAGCTACCGAATTTTCTTTTGTTTCTGTTTTATTACTTACTGTAGGTGGATTGTTTATCACTTCTTCAGCCAATGCTTTTAATCAAATTATTGAACGCAACCACGACTTGTTGATGGAACGAACCAAAAACAGACCATTACCTCAACAAAAACTATCTGTAAACGAAACCTTAATTGTTTCTTTTTTGCTTGGTATTTCGGGTGTTTTAATTCTTGGATTGCTCTTAAACCCTTTAAGTGGAATTTTAGGTTTACTAGCAATTTTTATGTATGTAGCTGTTTACACTCCATTAAAAAGAGTTTCTACCTTTGGTGTTTTTGTGGGAGCTTTTCCAGGAGCTTTTCCTCCAATGTTGGGCTGGGTTGCTGCAACAGGAAGTTTTAGTTTAGAGGCTGGAATTTTATTTTTCATCCAATTTGTATGGCAATTCCCTCATTTTTGGGCTATTGCTTGGCGACTACATAAAGATTACAATCAGGCAGGCTTTAAAATGTTACCTTTTAATGCTAAAAACCGAACAAGTGCTGTAATTATACTTCTAAGTTCTATTGCCTTATTTACAAGCAGTTTTCTTCCTGAATTTTTTGGAATAGCTGGTAGAATTGCTACAATTGGGTTATTTGTTTTGTCATTTTTAATGGTAATACCTAGTATTAAACTAGCACAAACTTTAGATGACAAATATGCTTTAAGAATAATGCTACTATCTTACCTTTACCTGATTTTCTCATTGTTTTTTATTTTGATTGATAAAGCTTAATGAAGTCTAGCAATCCTTACAAATCACTCATTGTCTTTCTTTCAATTGTAATACCCATTGCTGTTGCTATATTGTATGTTTTACCTAAAACAGAAACCACACTATTTTCGTTCCTTCCGCTATTAAACGCCTGTATTAATGGCACAACTTTTTTTGTGTTGTGTTTTGCATTAATAGCCATAAAAAAGAAAAATATTGTGTTACACAAAAAATTGATGTGGTCGGCATTGGTTTTGTCAACCTTATTCTTGTTGTCATACGTGTTATATCATGCAACAACACCATCAACCTCTTTTGGTGGAGAAGGAGTTTTAAAAACAATTTACTTGTTTATTCTACTGACCCACATCTCACTCTCTGCTGTTGTGGTGCCATTAGTCTTAATTACTTTTTCGAGAGCATTGGCAGAGAAATTTGACAAGCATAAAAAAATTGCTAGAATAACCTTGCCTATTTGGCTTTATGTAACCTTAACTGGAGTATTGGTTTATATCTTAATATCTCCTTACTACTAATGGTTTTCTAATGTTAAGGAAGTAGTCTCTCCATTATAAAATGTATATTGGTACTGAATAATTTGAACAAATTCAGTTTCTACTTCCTGAATTAGCTGAGCTGTTAACAACATTGTTTTTTTGTCATACAAATACTGTTTAGAGGTTTTATATTTATCGTTGAGATAGACTTTTATTTCTAATATATTATCTAAATCATCATAAATATAAACTTCTTTTATTTTTTCGTTTAGGTTTAAGTTCTGTATGCTAACCACATTACTTATCCTTCCTTTTTCATCATACTCATAAGTTATTTTTGATTTTTTATTCCCTATAATGTACTTGGAATATTCTTCAATCAAATTACCTAACTCATTGTAATAATAAAATTCTTCTTTATACACTTTATTATAACTGTTGTAATACATCTTTTTTAGTTGAGTATCACTTAATCTTTCGTAAGAAAAGCTGTCTGTATTTATTACATATTGATTTCGAATGTAGAAATCCCCTTTGTAATCACACATATTTTCATCTCTACAATAGGTTTGATTAACAACATTATTAATCTCATCATACCTATAATGATAAGAGAAATAACCATAACTATCACTTTTCCTAACATAATCTAACCTATTATTGTTGCTATAATGATAGGTTATAATATTGGTGTCTTTTTTGTTTCCTTGAGCTAGAAACGTAGCAATTTGCTTTATTAATAACCCCTCTTTATTAAACTCGTAATAAAAATCGAGTCCCTTAGTTCTAATAATGTCTCGCACCTTTTTACTTGACCGAGAACCTGTAATGGATTTAACCTTGTTATTACTTATAAACTTAGCATTAAAAAATGGCTCGTCAGTAAATAATGGTCTATTGATTTCTAATATTTGAGCATCAGCAATATTTGCTGTTAAACACAGGAGGAAAACTATATTTACAAATCGAATCACTAACTTATATTATGTTTTACAAAGAAATACAAATAAAAAAGCATCAATCAATTGACTGATGCTTTTTTATTAACGTACAAACGTTTATATTAATCCTTATCAAAATAAACTTCTGTCATATCTCTATATTCCATAGCATTAGACGGGAAGTTTTTAACATAAACTTGAATTAAACGAGTATTCTCATCGTAAAAAATTGGTAAAGTAGCTGCATCATCAACAGCAATCTGATCTGCTTGTCTAAACAATTCATATCTTTTTGCTTCATCAATCTCTCTTAGAGCCTCATTAAATTTAGTGTCAAAAGCAGCACTTTGGTATCTAACAGAGTTAATAAAAGATTTTGTAGAAATATCAGCAGGAACATGTCCGCCATACAATAAATTTAAGAAATTCTCAGGATCTGGATAATCTGCAATCCAAGCAGAACGCCAAAACAATGCCTTTCCTGTTTCTAAATTTTCTAAATGCTGAGGAAATTGTAATTGTTCAATTTTGATTTTAACACCTAAATTTTCAGCAAGCATTTTTTGTACAACTTCAGCAATTTGAACATTTCTATCACCTCCACCTGAATTTATTTGAAGTGTTATTTCTGGGAAACCTTTACCTCCTGGGTAACCTGCTTTCTTCAAATGTTCTCTTGCTTTTTCTGGATCACAAACGTATCCTTTTACGTTTTCATAATCATATCCTTTAAACGGAGGAACAATACCGTTTACCCCTGCTCTACCTTCACCTTGCAACGTATAAGTAACGATATCATTTTTGTTCACAGCATAGTTAAATGCTTTACGAACATCAATATTGTCAAAAGGAGGTAGTTTAGTTTGCATACCTAAATACACAACACTCATAGCTGGAACAACTTGCATAATGTATGGTTTGTTTCCACCTTTTTTAGCATCTTCTAATTCTCCCACTACATCTTTTATCATTTCTAAAGGCAAACGATAAACCATATCAAGGTTTCCTTTTTTAAACTCTAAAAGCTCAGCTTTTTTCTCTTTTACAAATGAAAATTTAATACCATCTAAATAAGGCAATTTATTACCATATTGATCTACACCCCAATAGTTTGGATTGTTTTCAAGAATAACAGTTTCAGATTCTTTAATAGTTTTTACCTTGAATGGACCTGTACCAACACAATTAATTCTCATATCAATACCATACATATCATAGGCTTCTTTAGGATAAACCCAACAAGCTGAGTGACTAACTATTTTTAAAAATCCTGCAAAAGGATAGCTCAAGTTTATTTGAATTGTGTAATCATCAATTACTTTAACACCCTCAACTCCACCTGCTAGAGGTTTTTTATCAATAGTTGATTGAAAATATTCTGGAGCGCCTTTAACTTTATCCTTAAACAACCAATACATTTGATTTTCAGGAGTACTTTCACAAACTTTATCTAAACAATACTTTACATCGCTAGCTTTTAACTCTCTACCTTTTCCATCTTTAAAACACTGATTATCATGAAACATCACTCCTTTTCTTAAGTAAAAGGTAAATGAAGTAGCGTCTTCATTAATTTCCCATTTTTCAGCTAATGAAGGCATAACACTCAAATCTTCCTGATTCAATTTTACTAAACCCTGATAAACTTGATTAGTAATTCTATGAGCTACAACTTCAGTAACGTTTAAAGGATATAAACTTCTAAAATCTTCTGTTTCGTTAATTTTAAAAACACCACCATATTTAACACCACCTTGAGCAACCTTAGTGCTATTTTTATCTTTATTGTCATTACCACCACAACCAACAAAGATTAGCGATGTAGCAATCATTAAATAGATTAATTTTTTCATAGTAATTGTTTAAACTTTAAAAAACGATATTACAAATATAAATATTACATTATAATATCCTAAATAATTAGCTAAAGTATTCATTTTTTTAGATGAATTTCGTTATCTTATTTGATAATTTTTAATAATTAACAGATGAGTATTCGTGTATTGTCAAAAATATTTCAACAAGTATTTTAATATCTTTACCTTTTTTGCGTTTTTGAACTTAAAAATATTGCGCTTTTTACTCATAATATTTGTTTTACTTTTCTCTTATCAATTGGGATTTACCCAAAAAATAAGCAACCACCGAGTACAACTGTTTTTAGTAACAAATGATACTTTAAAAATCGACCAACAATCCATCGTTCCATTTTCAGAAATTGTTTACAAAAACAATATATTGTTAGACGCTAAACTTTACGAAATAGACTACACCTCTTCATTATTTATAATAAAGGATAAAAGCTTACTCGGCAATCAACTTAAAATAATTTATAAGGTTTTACCTATTTCGTTTAGTGAATCATTTGAACACAAAAAAATCAACGTAATTGAAAATAAGGATTCTATTATTATGAATCCTTTCCTATTTGAATACACACCAGTTAAAGATGATATTTTTTATTTGAATGGATTAAATAAATCAGGGAGTATATCGAGAGGAGCAACTTTTGGAAATAATCAAGATTTGGCTGTAAATTCAAGTTTAAACTTGCAACTTTCTGGTAAAATAAGTGAAAATGTAAATATACTAGCTTCCATTTCTGACGACAACATTCCCATCCAAGCGGAAGGAAATACCCAGCAACTTCAAGATTTTGACAAAGTTTTTATTCAACTTTATGATGATAATTGGAAGTTAACTGCTGGTGATTTTTTTGTTCGTCAACCAAAAAGTTATTTCTTAAATGTAAATAAAAAAGCTCAAGGGGGTAGTTTCGAAATAACATTGAATCCAAGTAAAAAAAATGAATTCAGAACCATTACACCATTTGTTAGTGCAGCGGTATCAAAAGGTAAATATGCTCGACAATCTATTAATGGAGTCGAGGGTAATCAGGGTCCATACAGATTAAAAGGAAACGAAAATGAAACCTATATTATAGTACTTTCTGGTACTGAGAAAATTTATGTAGATGGTAAACTGTTGAAACGAGGTACTGAAAACGACTATGTAATTGATTACAACACTGCCGAATTAACTTTTACCTCTAATTTTTTGATTACAAAAGACTCTAGAATTATTGCCGAATTTGATTATTCAGAACGAAATTATTCCCGTACCATGTTGAATTTTGGAACAGAATATGATAGTAAAAAGCTGAAGTTAACCTTTAACTATTTTTCTGAACAAGACTTAAAAGATCAACCACTTCTCCAGGATTTAAGTGACCCTCAAAAAAAATTATTATCAGATATTGGCGATAGTTTAGATTTAGCTGTTGTGCCAAACATCACCTTAACTGGATTTAAAGAAAACTTAGTGCTTTATAAAATGATAGATACTTTAGGTTATGACTCTGTATTTGTTTATTCAACTGACCCCGATAGTGCTATTTACCAATTAGGTTTTTCGTTGGTTGGTCAAAACAATGGTAATTATGTATTAATTCAAAGCTCGGCAAACGGCAGAGTGTATCAATGGGTAGAACCAATTGGTGGTATTCCTCAAGGAAATTATGAGCCTGTTGTTTTGTTAATTACTCCTAAAAAAATAGAAATGACTGTTTTTGGTGGTGAATACATTTTTTCTGAGTTTTCTAAAATTAGTTGGGAGGGCGCTGTATCTAATAATGATATTAATACTTTTTCATCGAAAGACAGCAAAGACAATATTGGCTATGCCATGAAAATGAAAAGTGACAACATTATTCCCTTATCATCAGAAAAAGAGAGCTGGAGACTTAATGTTGGTGCTGGATATGAATTTATTGACCAATATTTTAAAGGAATTGGCCCGTTTAGAAATATTGAATTTCAAAGAGATTGGAATATTTCGGCAATTAAATTTAGTTCCGACCAACATGCCATTAGTTCATATGTAGGAATTGAGAAATCTAAATTATTAGATGTGAAGTATTTTGTAAATTACTTAGATAACATCAATGAATATCGTGGTATTAAAAATGGGATTTCTACATCAGTAAGTCATAAAGGATTTAAACTTTTAAGCAATTCGAGCTATTTAAAAACAGAAGGAATAAACAATACCGAGTTTATTAGAAACAAAGCTACCTTAACAAAAGATATTAGTTGGTTTGTTCTTGGTGTGGAACAAGAAATAGAACAGAATAAATTTTTTGCGCAAAATTCAGATACTTTATTAGGTAACAGTTTCAGGTTTAATATTTGGAAGGGTTTTGTTCACAACACTGACACCACCATTAATAAATTTTTAATTAGCTACAAACAACGAACTGATGATGCTGCAAACATTACATTATTTAAACAAACTACAAAAGCTGAAGATATCGAAGCATCTTACGCTTTATTAAAAAATCAAAATCACATTTTAAGAAGTAGTGTTATTTACAGAAAACTCTATATCACTGAACCAACTTTAACGACCAATAAACCTGATGAAAATATATTATCTAGAGTTGAATATTCTGCTCGATTTCTAAAAAGTGCTATTACCTCAAATACGTTTTATCAAATTGGTTCTGGTTTAGAAGTAAAAAAAGAGTTTTCGTTTGTAGAAGTTCAACCTGGACAAGGAACACATACTTATTTGGGTGATTTAAATAACAATGGAGCAAGCGATTTAAATGAATTTGAAGTTGCCGTTTTTAAAGACCAAGCTAACTTTATTAAAATATTTACCCCTACCAATGAGTTTGTTAGAACTTATACCAATGAATTTAATCAAGGAGTGTTCTTAAACCCAGAAACACAATGGGGAGCAAAAGATGGTTTTAAAAAATTTATATCACGATTTGCTAACAGAACAAATTACAGAGTAAACCGAAAAACCTTGAACAAAAAAGAATATTTCAACCCTTTTGTTTACAATGTTGCAGACAGTAATTTAGTAACCACTAATCAAGGTTTTTTAAATACTATATTCTTTAACAAGACCAATACCAAATGGAGCATGGATTTTACTTATCAAGAAAATCAAGAAAAATCATTACTTACCAACGGTGTTGAGTCCCGAAAAACAATTATCCGAACAGGTAAAATAAGATGGAACATTTCAAGAGTTTTTACCATTCAAAACATACTTTCAAACGGAATAAAATCAAATAAATCGCAATTTTTTACCAATCAAAATTATTACTTGACTAATTATGAAGCAGAGCCTAAGTTAACCTACCAACCTGATGTTAAATTACGAATCAGTTTGTTCTACAACTTTAAGCAAAAACAGAACAATCCAATACATGGAGGAGAACTTTTAAAAGCGCATAAAATTGGAACAGAATTACGGTATAACATTGCCTCTAAAGGAAGTGTAATGTTCAATATCAACTATATTGAAAACATATACAACAACACAACTAACAATACAGTTGTTTCTTATGAAATCCTAGAGGGCTTGTTGGCTGGAAAAAATACGACTTGGGAGGTTATCTACCAACAAAACTTATCGAAACACATGCAGCTAAACTTGAACTACAACGGAAGAAAATCAAACGACACACCAATTATTCATGTTGGTGGAGTTCAAGTTAGAGCGTTCTTTTAATTAATTGAAGGTGTTGATTTTTTGTTTGCAAATTGATAAAAACGAACTCCAACCATTAACTCATGAGTTCCATTGCTATAGTTTCTAAGGTTTGTTGTAGTAAAATCAAACCCATACGCAATAGTAAAATAGTTGTTAATTAAATAACCCATAGAAGCGGTGATAGCATCTTTATCACGATAAGTACCTGCTATCCATATTTTGTCTTGATATATTATTCGAGCGGTTCCTTCAAATTGAACTGGAACAGGTTTAACATATTTTACAAAAACAGAAGGTTCGATAACAAAATCTTCTGCAACTTTAAATTTATAACCTGCGTTAAAGAAAAAGTGACTTGGCAAAGTTCCTTCAGGGTTTCGTCCATCTTTAAAAAAGTTCACTCTACTGTTTAATAATTGAGGTGCAGAGAATCCAACATAATATTTTTCATGGTATAAATACAAACCAAACCCAGCATCAGGTAAAAGAACAGATTGCACTCCATTTGTAATAATATCATCATCACTCTCACGTAGTGTTATTTTAGAGCCATCTATCATAAATTGAATTACACCAGCAGAAAGCCCCATAGATAATTTCACTTTATCATTTACTTTAATGTGATAGGCATAAGAAGCATTAAATCCTGTTCTTCTTGTTGGTCCAACATTATCAGTAAATATATATCCCCCAAAACCCATTTTTTGGTTTTTTGTTGGCCCGTTTACACTCAGCGTATAAGTTCTAGGTGCGTCAGTTATTCCTTCCCATTGGTAACGATGAGCCGATTTACCTTCAAAGTAAGGTCGTGAACCACCAACTGCTGGATTTATTAAATAATCATTTAAATAATACTGACTAAAATGAGGTAATTGCTGAGCTACAGCAACTCCAACAGCCATGAGCATAAATGATATTATTACTATTTTTTTCATATAGTTTTCTCTATTAATCTTATCTAAGAACAGTTAATGGTCCAGTAAAAGGTTTGGTTTTTCCATCATTTAATTCTATCACAAAGTAATATGTTCCTACAGGTAAATTTTGTCCATTATACGTTCCATTCCAATCGTTTTGGTAATTATCAGATCTAAACAACATTTCTCCCCAACGGTTATAAATTTCAACAATTGCATCAGGATATTGGTCAATATAATCAATAACCCATGTATCATTTTTACCATCTCCATTTGGTGTAATACCATCAGGGAAACGTATTGTTGGAATTACTGTAACTTTTACACTATCTTGAGAAGTACAACCATCTGGTGAAGTTACTGTTACCGTGTATGTTGTTGTAACCATTGGGTTAGCAATTGGATTAGATATTGTTGTATCACTTAATCCCGTTGATGGAGTCCATACATAAGTTCCTCCTCCAGTGGCATTTAATTGTGTACTATTTCCTTCAACAATTGTCACATCAATTCCTGCATTAGCAATTGGTTGTGGATTGTACGTAACACAAATCGTATCAAAATCATTACATACTCCATAAGCAGCAAACACATAACAAACAGTTCCACTCGAAGCAGAATTTACCGTTACATTATTGGTATTAGAAATAACATTCATACTTGGTAATTCTAACCACTGAACACTCACCACCCCTCCTTGAGAAATACCTGATAAGTTTAATGAGTTACCCATACAAACACTTGTATCATTACCAGCAATAGCAACTACTGTATCTAAAGAACCAACATTAACTGTTACTGGAACACTACAATTATTTTGATCAGTAATTGTTACGGTGTAACTTCCAAAACACAAATTAGTTGCTGGATTTGTAGTTTGTCCACTAGGGTTCCAACTATATGTATACGTTCCTGTTCCACCACTAACAACCAATGAAGCTTGTCCATCACAAACACTAGAACAGCTAGCATCTACAACATTTGATGTTGCCGTAATTAAAGTTGGTTCAGTAATAATTACACTGTCAGTTACTGAACATCCATTAGCATCAGTTACACTTACTACGTATGTATTAGGAGAAAGATTAAATATAGAATCTTGTACTCCACCTGGCGCCCAAATCGCAGTATTATACGGAGCCATTCCTCCTGAAGGATGAACTACTGCCCAACCATCGGTTAAACCATTACAAGTCACATTAGATGAATCAATGTTAGCAAGTAAAACTATTGGCTCTACTATTGTATCAATTGAAACTCCGACACAACCTACAGCATCTGTAACACTAACATTATATACATCAGCACATAAGCTGGTTATAGTGCTATCAAATAAATTATTAGGTACGGCGTTCGGCGACCAAACATAAGTATATGGAGCTGTACCACCAGTTGGACTTGACAATAAAACACCATTACAAGAACCATTACACGTAATAGGTGTATTGATAACATTTGGGTCTGGGGCATTTGTATTACTTAATGGGAATGTAAATGTATTTGAGCAACCCGTATTATCCGTAATATCAACTGAATAAATACCCGCACACAAGTTAATTACAGTCCCTGTGTTTTGTCCTGCAATTGGAGCTCCCCATAAAAATGAGTAAGGACCTGTACCACCTGAAGGATTTAATTGAATAGAACCATCACAAACATTACATGCAGGAGTAAATAAGGTTTCATTAGCCAAAATTGCAGTTGGTTCATTCAACACAATGGTATCAGAAGCTGTACAACCACCAGCATCGGTAACTACTACATAGTAAGTTCCAGCACATAAATTTGTTGCCAATTGTCCTGTTTGTCCATCACTCCATAAATAAGTGAACGGAGCATTTCCTCCTAAAGGTGATGCTATTAAAGCTCCATCACATGATGCATTACAAGAAATAGCTGTATTAACTCCGATGGAAACACTCAAAACATTTGGACCTACGATATTTGTTCCGATAGAATCTCTACAATTTGAAGCATCCGTCACAACTGCGGTATAACTTCCTGTGCAAAGATTTGTAGCGACATCATTATTTCCACCTGTAGGATTCCATTGATAAGTAAATGGATTTGATCCCGCTCCAGCAACAACGGTTGCACTACCATCACAAGAATTAAAACAAGATTCTGGAATTACATTAATGATTGATAAATTAAGCCCTGTTGAAGTAATCGATAAAGTGTCAATTGTAATACAACCGATAGCATCAGTAACTGTAACTGTATAGAAATTTGAACACAATCCAATAGCTAACGAATCCGTTTGACCTGTTGGATTCCAAGAGAACGAATATGGAAGATTACCATTAGAAGCAGACGCTAAAGCTGTTCCATCACAAGATCCTGGACAACTTTCTCCTGTTGAAGAAAGGACCACTGTCGGTCCAGTAATACTATTAACAATTACATTGTAGTTATAAATACAACCTATTCCTTGATCAGTAATTTGTAAAGTAATAATTCCGGCACATAAATTTGTTGTTGTCTGTCCTGTTTGTCCATTACCCCATAAATAAGTATATGGACCAACACCTCCAACTGGATTCGCAGTTGCAGACCCATCACATTGACCACATGTAGGACCATTCACGATTGTACTATCATTTAAAGTGTTAGGCTCGTTAACCGTTAATGTATCGTAAGCAGTACAGCCATTTGCGTCAACAACAATAACATTATAAGTTCCCGCAATCAATCCCGTAGCTATAGAGTCAGTTTGAATTGGTGATGTACTCCAAATGAATGTGTAGGGAGCAACACCTCCAACTGGATGGGTAGTTATACTTCCATCATTTTGACCGTTACAATTTGCATCAGTAACTACTGAACTTGTAGATAATACTGAAGGAGTAATTACTGAAATAGTATCAGCTTGCACACAACCTCTATTATCAGTTGTAGTAACCGTATATAAGCCTGCACATAAACTAGTTGCTAAAGAACCATTTTGAATTGGTGCAGAATCCCAAGAATAAGTATATGGTGGTGTTCCACCACTTACAGTTGTTAAAGCTGTTCCATCACAATCACCATTACATGTTGTCGATGTTGATGTCATGGTATTTGTTAACACCGTAGGAGCAGTTAATGTAAAATTATGTACGATAGGGCAGCCATTACCATCTGTAATAGTTACTGAATGATTACCTGCACAAAGAGCTGTGGCTGTTGGTCCACTATCCCCATTACTCCAATTGATTGTATAAGACCCAACACCTCCTGATGGATTTACTGTTGCTGTTCCATCGCAAACTCCATTACAAGATACAGGAGTTGTAGATAAATTAGCAAGTATCTGTGCAGGTTGATCAACTCGAATAGAGTCAACAGAAATACATCCTAAACTATCTTGTACAACTACATTATATAATCCTGCACATAAACTAGTAGCAGTATCATTAGTCTGTAATAAGTTGTCATCCCATTGATAAATAAATGGTGATGTTCCTGCAGTAACCTCTGTCCAAGCCAAGCCATCGCAAAAACCAAAACAAGAAACGCTATCTGCACCACTTAATAATGTCGGTCCATTAGGATTATTTATTAAAACATTAAATGTTTGAGTACAACCTAAACTATTTGTTACATCAACGTTATATGCACCAGGACATATATTATTAACTGTTGGAGTAGTTTGACCCCCAGGTAGCCATAAATAAGTATATGGACCTGATCCAACACCAACATTAATCGTAGCAGAACCATCACAAACGCCACAAGTTGCATCAGTAGTATTAAAATTAGCTGTTAAACTATTACCGCTAAAAATGGTAACATTATCAGTAGCTGAACAACCTTTTGAATCTGTAACTGTAACTGAATAATTTCCAGCAGCCAACCCAGAAATTGTTGGTGTGGTTAACCCATTAGACCATAAATAAGTATAAGGAGCTGTTCCTCCAGCTGGAGTTGCGGTTGCAGAACCATCACTTTGTCCGAAACAAGTTAAATTGTTAGCAACTGCAGATACAGTTAACACATTTGGTTCATTTATCACTACAGTAATTGGTCCTGAACAATTTAAAGCATCAGAAACTGTAACGGTATAAGTACCTGCACATAAACCTGACACCGCATTATTGTTTGGAGCAGGACATGGTCCTGACCAAGAGTAACTATATGGAGGAACTCCTCCATTAGGAACAATGATTGCTGAACCATCATTTCCACCATTACAAGTAACATTTATACTAGAAACTGTAGCTGCCAATACCGAATTCTCTCCAATCACAACAGTTCTCACTGTTCTACAACCATTACCATCTGTAACTCTTACCGTATAAGTACCTGCACATAATCCATTCACACTTGTAGTTGTTTGACCAGTAATTGTTCCTCCTGTCCATAAATATGTATAGTTAGGAGTTCCTGAGGTAACACTAACCGAAGCTGAGCCAGTACAAGAACCATTACATGAAGCATCGGTTGACGTAGTTGTAATTACAGGCCCATTAGGATTACTAATTGGTATCAAGAATGTTTGCATACAGCCATTTCCATCGGTAATTTCTAAAGGATAAGTACCTGCGGCTAATCCAGTAACATTAGGTACTGATAACCCTAAAGAAGTCCAATTATACGTATAACCAGCACCTGAGCCTCCTGTTGGAGCAACAGTTGCTGTTCCATCACTCACTCCACAAGCCGCTGTTGTCGTTGTTTCATTGGCAACAATTAGAGATGGCTCGTTAACTACAGCAACATCAGTAACTGAACAACCATTAACATCTCTTACAGTAACAGTATATGTTCCTGGGGCTAATCCCGAAGCAACCGGAGTTGTTTGAGACAATGGATCACTCCATTGATATGTGTAAGGAGATGTTCCATCTAAAGGCGTTGCTGTAGCAGTACCATCAGTACCACCATTACAATTTACTTCGGTTGCGGTAGTTGTAACAGTTAAAGCATTTGGACTAGTAATGTTAAAATTAACTACTTTGGTACAACCATTAAAATCAGTAATTGTTACACTAACTGCTCCCAAACATAAACCTGAAACAGCAGCTGTTGTTTGACCGTTCACACTATTTCCAGACCATAAATAAGTATAAGGGGCTGTACCTCCTGATGGTGTTACACTTGCTGTACCATCGCAACTACCACTACAAGAAACATTGGTAAAAGTTGAATTTGTTGCTATACTATCTTTCTCGCCTATAACAACAAATGTGTTTAATACACAACCCATTGCATCGGTTACTGTTAAATTTAAAGTGCCAGCGCATTGCCCAGTAATTGTTGAATCTGTTTCAATAGGAATAACATTCCAATCATAAGTATACCCAGGAGTTCCACCAATAGGAATAACATTTGCCGATCCATCACAAGCACCAAAACACGAAGCATCATTAACTGTTGCTGTTACTCCAGATGGTCCTGCAGGGTTACTGACTGCAAACGTGAAATTTTGTTTACAACCATTCAAATCTGTGATTGTATCGGTATAAAAACCTACTCCTAAACCAGTTAAAGAATTAGAAGAAGAACCATTTGACCATGAATGTGTATAAGTTGGAGTACCTCCAGATGGAAACACATCAATCGATCCATCATTAACACCACAATTTGCACCAATAATTACTTCATTTGGAGTTATTAATAAAGGTTCTACAATATTAACAGAGCCCGAAAAGAAGCAGCCTAAAGAATCGGTAACATTAACTGTATAAATACCTGGTGTTAAGTTAGATATAGATTGAGTTGTAGTTGGCACAGGTAAACTACCACCTGTCCAAGAATACGTATAAGGCAAAGTACCACCAACAGGATTAGCAGTAGCTGTTCCATTATTATTTCCATTACAAGTTATGTTTGTACTATCTAAAGTTACTTGTAATAATGCTGGGTTAGTCACAATATAAGTCCCTATTGTTGAACAACCATTTGCATCAGTTATTGTTGCGTTATAAGTGTCCTGACATAAATTAGAAATTGTTGGATTAGTTGGGTTTGAAATTGCTGAACCACCAACAGCAGTCCAAACTATGGTGTAAGGCCCTGTTCCACCTGAAGGAGCTACTGTTGCTGTTCCTGTGCAGTTTCCATTACAAGCTACTGAAGTACCTGAACTGTTTGCTAATAAAGGTTGTTTCGGCGCAATTGTAATGGTTTGATTGGTTGAACAACCATTTGCATCAATTGAAATTGCAGAATAAGTTCCAGCACATAAGTTTGTTATAGTATCTGTTGATTGAGGCGGTACAGTAGACCAACTAGTGGTATGAGGAGCAGTTCCTCCACTAACAATAATACCAGCAGTTGCATTACAAGCATTTGCACAAGTTTCGGGTATATTTAAAGGATTTGAAGCAAAAACAGTAGGTTGAGTAATTTGATAAGTTACTTGTTTACTACAACCAAGAGTATCTGTAATGGTTACTGTATATGAACCAACTGGCAGATTAGATACTGAAGAATTTGTTCCTAAACCGCCACTCCACAAGTAAGTATATCCAGGAGTGCCACCAGTTGGAGCTAATGAAATACTCCCTGTACTATTTCCATTACAATTTACATGAACGACAGTTTCGTTTGGAGTAATAGAATCTGGTTCTATAATACGTAAAGTATCTGTTTGAGAACACAAGTTTGCATCAGTTACAGTAACCCAATATGTTCCTGCGCCTAATCCAGTTTGTGGAGTATTTGACCATGTTAACGTATAAGGAGGAACACCTCCTGTTGGAGCAGCAGATATTGTACCATCATTTGCCCCAAAACAAGTAACATTAGTAAAAGTTCCATTTGGAACTAAAACACTAGGATCAACAGGCATTGTAACAGTTGCATTTGCAGTACAACCAACACTATCAGTAACAATAACTGTATAATTACCAGGACAAAGTCCTACTGCAGTTTGAGTAACTTGAGAAGCTGGGTCATTCCATAAATATGTATAAGGTAAAATACCTCCCGAAGGATTTGCAGTTGCTGTTCCATCGCACAATCCATTACAACTAATTCCAACAGTATCAGTAGCAATATTTATGATGATTGAAGGTAAAATGGTTACTGAATCCATTACAGAACAACCCACTGAATCTGTAACAACTATACAATACGTTCCGGCACATAATCCTGAAGTGGTCGTTTGAGTATTATCTCCATTACACCAAGCATAAGTATAAGTCGAACCAGTTCCTCCTGTTGGGTTAGCAGTACCTACTCCATCGCAAAAAGTTTGGCAACTTGTACTAACCGCTGATGGATTTACTTGAATTTTAGGCGGATTGGTAATTGTTATAGTATCTCTATCTATACAACCAGAAAAATCAGTTACAGTAACAACATATTGTCCAGCTGACAAACCACTAATTGGATTTCCTGCAATTGGAACACCTGCAATAGTAGTCCACGAAATAGTATAACCTGGAGATCCCCCAAATGGTAAAGCTGTTGCTGTCCCGTTGTTTTGATTATTACAAGTAATATTTGTAAAAGATACATTTGCATCTAAAACTGGAGGCTCAATAATTGTAACTGAATCCTGAATGGTACATAGAGAATCATCTGTAATTGTTACAATGTAAACTCCAGCACATAAATTTGTTGCCGTTTGAGTTGTTTGATTTATTGGAGTTGTATTCCAACTGTACACATAAGGAGAAGTTCCTCCTGCTGGATTAGTTGTTGCTGTGCCTGAACAAACCGCATTACAAAGCGGATTAGTTCCTGAACTTACCGTTGTTAATGGTGTTGGTTCATTAATTACAAAATTTATAGGTGTTATACAACCATTTGCATCCCTCACATTAACCGTATGGTTACCAGCACATAAATTAAGTATCGTATTACTAGCACCTACAACATTAACAAAAGGTGCTCCATCCCATGAAACCATATAAGGTGATTGACCTCCTGCTGGGGTAATTGTTGCAGTTCCCTCACAAAGTGCATTACACCTTAAATCTGTAGTTGTAACTGTAGCAGTTAATACTACAGGCTGTGTTATTGTAATATTGTTGCTAACACTACAACCTGTTCCATTATTATCAATAACTGTAACAGTATATACATTAGGGCACAAGCCCCAAATTGTATCTGTTCCTTGACCATTTGGAGGCGCTGGCAACCAATTATAAGTATATCCAGGAGTCCCTCCAGTAACAGTCACCCCACCAGTTCCATCGCATGCTCCATTACAAGTAACATCCGTTTCAGTCATTGTTAACACCATTGGTAGAGGTTCTGAAATCAACACACTATCGGTGTGTGTACATAAATTGGAATCTGTTACAGTAACTGTTACAAACCCTTGACACAAACCAGTTGTAGTTGTTTGAGTATTATCGCCATTATTCCAACTCCAAACATAAGGGGTGGTACCTCCAGATGGGTTAGATGTTGCTACCCCATCACAAACTCCAGGACAGGACATATCTGAAACAAGTGCTGGATTTGAAAGAAGAGGTAATGGTTCTGTAATATCAAAGGTATCTTGAATTTCACAACCTTTGCTATCAGTAACAGTAACTATACATTGTCCAGGACCAATACCTACAATAGAATCGAAAGTTGATGGACCACATGACCAAGAATAAAAGTACGGAAATGTTCCATTAAATGGTGAAGTTATTGCAGTTCCATCATTTGCACCAAAACATTTTACATTGGTGAATGTTGTTGTTGTTAATAGAGTATCAGGCTCAGTAATAACAAACGTAATTACGGTATCACAACCATTAGCGTCTACAATCGAATCGGTATATGTTCCTGCTACTAGATTTAAAATAGTAGATGATTGACCTGGTGTAGTCGTTTCAACAAAACCTGTACTCCAATTGTGCGTATAATTAGGCACACCTCCTATATTTACTGTAACAGTTGCAGAACCATCAGAATAACCTCCACAACTCACATCTATTTGAGATGAGACAATATCAAGCGAATCAGGAGATGAAACGGTAATAGTCGTATCTCCAGGACAATTGTTAACGTCTAAAATATCAACAGTATAACTACCTATACACAAATTAGTAATACCAGGATTGGTTAACACATTTGGAGCAGCATTTGCAGACCATTGATAGGTATAACCGCCATTTCCTCCTGTTGGATTAGCAGTTGCAGATCCATTACAATCACCAAAACATAGAATATCCGTAACCGATACATTTGGATAAATATAATCAGGTTCAGGAACAAAATAATCGAATGTATCAATACAACCAAAACCATCTTGTACTTCTAAAGAATAATTACCGGTACACAAACCTGTTACTGTAGGAAAGGTATCTGTTAATGTAAATGGTGGTATCGGATACCATTGATAAGCAAACTCAGCATATGAAGCTCCCGTAACAATAACATCAATACTACCATCACAAGTGTCTCTACAAGTGGTTTGAATAATATCCTCCAATATTGGAACAATAGACGGATGGCCTTTAACCTCTCCCTGAGGAGCTTTAACGCTAGCATCACAACTGTTACGTACCACAGCAGTATAAATACCTGGGCATAACCCTGTAATAGTAGAAGTAGCATTTGGTCCAGGTATTGGGCAATTAAAACATTCTCCCATATAAACATTAGTGCCAGTCCCAGGCAACCAATCTACCGTAGCGGTTGGGCAAGTAGTTGTAAAAGACACTGTAAGTGTTCCATCACAAACATTTCCACATGACACAGTATCACTATTAACTGTTGCTGAGGTTACCGTGTTTATAACATCTCCACCAACAGTTCCTTTAGCTAAGTCATCCTGCCCTAATGTATATAGTGTTGTCTCAGAAAAATTAAAATCGTTTTTTCTATTTTCTACTATAAAATTTCTATAAGTCAGTATTGTAGATTTTCCACTAATTAATGTTCTCTTAGTATTCGAATTTGAGATAAAATCACCACTTAGCACATCGTTATAATTCAAGTCTAAAACACCAGAAACATGATGAAGTGCAGCATTATGGTTTTGAATTGGACTGGTTAACTTGTATGTTCCATTACCCTCAAAATAAATATCCGATTCCCATACAAACCAACCTAAATGAATAGTTTCGATGTTATTACTTTTAAACCTTAAAGTTGAATGAATTTGATTTTCGAATTTTGAACTTACTAAAACAGAACCATAAATATTGATTTCTGTTTGCTTGTTAGACTTAATCGTAAAGTTTGATTCTAATGCCGAAATGGTTAAATTATGAACAGCAATACTTGAATTAATTGTGATTACACTATTTCTAGATTTGAATGATTTGTTGTCAATAAAAACATTATCAGCAGCAGAAGGGACTAATATTCCGCCTTTTCCACCTGATTGAGTAGCCCAATGCGACGCATCGTTCCAATCTCCACTATTTCCAACCCAGTAAAAATCACCGGCAAAAGTTTGACTAACAACAACTAAAGCTATTGTTAGTGTAAATAAATACTTTTTGAAATTCATTAAATCTAAATTAAATTCAAAATATTGATACCTTACGACAATAATACAAATTATGTTACTAATTTCTTAATATTATTGCAATTATAACCGTTTTTATAAGACGTTTTTTTTGTTCGTTCAGTTGCAAATTGGTTTTAGCTCATTAAAAAAGATTTAACAATTTGAAGAAATTCTGTTGGGTTTTCAGCATGAACCCAATGTCCGCTATTTGAAATTGTTTCTATTTTAGCATCAGAAAATATTTTTTTAATTTCTTCAAAATCTGAATCCAACACATAATTCGATTTTTCGCCACGAACAAAAAGTGTAGGTTTTGAAAAAATGTTGATGTTTTTCAATCCAACTCCCACCATATCAATATTATCATTAATTACTGACAAATTAAATCGCCAAGCCAATTTCCCTGATTCAATCCAATACAAGTTTTTTAACAAAAACTGACGCACAGATATATCGCTAATGTGTTTTGAAAGTTCCATATCTGCCTCTTGCCTAGTTTTAATCACTTCAAAATTTAACGACAACAACCCATCAATAATTTGTCGGTGATGAACTGGGTAAGCCTTTGGAGCAATATCTGCAACAATTAATTTGGACAATGAACTTGGGTAATTCATCGCAAACTGCATGGCTGTTTTTCCGCCCATAGAATGCCCTAAAACAATTGGGTTTACAATGTGATGTTCTTGTATAAACTCATATAAATCTTCAGCCATTACTTCATAACTAAACTCATTGCTATGAGGCGACTGACCATGGTTTCGTTCATCGACCAAATAAACCTCAAAATCTGAACTCAATTCTTTGGCAATACTCATCCAATTATCTAACGAACCAAATAAGCCATGCAAAATAATTAAAGGCGTGCCTTCACCTAGTTTTTTATAATTTAATTTCATTTTGGAATTTTCTTTATGGGTTCAAAGTTCTTCATTTTAGTTTATATCATTATTTTTGATGTGTAATAAAGTTAACTTATGGATACGATAAAGGTAATTGCAGAAAACAAAAAAGAGCATCAAATTGCTTTTGACAAAGAGTTGAAAAGCGGAACTATTGATAACGCTGTATTCAATTGGGATGTGTCGAAAATTAACGAGCGTACTTTTCATGTGATAAAAAACAACAAGTCGTACAATGTAGAATTGTTGAAAGTTAACAAGGAAGAAAAAAACTTTTTTATAAAAGTAAACGGTAAAAAATTCAAGTTTGCAGTTAAAGACAAATACGATGAATTATTAAAAAGCCTTGGAATGGACAATTTAGCCACTACAAAGGTTACCAACCTAAAAGCTCCAATGCCAGGTTTGGTTATTGATATTTCGGTTGAAGTTGGACAAACTGTAGAAAAAGGCGATGCTTTATTGATTTTGGAAGCTATGAAAATGGAAAATGTAATAAAATCGCCAACTGATGGTGTAATAAAAAGTATTGCAGTAAACAAAGGTGATGCGGTTGAAAAAAACCAAGTTTTATTGAATTTTTAAAAATGCCACAGATTTATGAACTCCTATTTTTTTCGTTATTCATTCGTAGTCAGAAATCTGTTTTTTGTATCCTATTTTTTTCTATTTGCTTGTTCTGGCTCCGACACTAAAACAGACAGCACTGAAAAAGCTGACTCTACCAGCAAAGTTATTCCTCCAAAAGTGGTAACTGGTGAAGCTGTTATTATTGAGCCTGTTGCCGATACTGAAATAAAAACGTACACCAAAGATGGTATTACTCTACAGGAGATAAAAGCAGAAGGGTACAACAATGCTACTTTAAAACTTTCTACCAAACAATTTAAAGAAGGCGTTAATGATTTAAGTTTTAACATTGAAAACATAAGCAATTACAACATTGCTATTTTAGAAAACAATTACACTTTAAGTTTTTTCGATACCCCTCACTTTAAAAAAGAATTTTTGTACGGAAACAATGTGTTTTTGGCTTTTTTAACCGACCAAAACAAACTGAGTGTAAAAAAGAACAAGGCTCATTTGCTAAAAAATGTAATTATTGGCGACATGGACCCTTTGTTCAACATGAACCAACCACACTTGTTTTATTACTTACCACAACCTGAAACCAGCACCCCAATTTTAGATTTTTATTTGGTAAACACTGCTATTTCTGCTACCGAAAACAAACTAAAAGTAACCATAAATAACACTGAATTTATTATAGATAAATGGGCAGCTTACACCATTAAAGGTTTAACTAAAACCACCAATACCATACGTTTACAATTAGTGGATAAAAACGGGAATACTATTGATGGTCCGTTTAACGATTCTGGTGACAGGAGTTTTGTAGTGAAAGCTAATTCTTAATTTTTTACATCGACTAAATTAGATTCCTGCTTTCGCATGAATGACGAGTAAATGTAAAATGGTAGATGGAAGCTGAATAGCACGTCATTCCTGTGGAGTGCAACGGAAATAGGAATCTCTTTTAAAATCTATCGGAAATCTTGAACGGTATCAAACAAATCAATTAACTCAGGATTAAATTCTTTAATCAGTTTATCTTTCCACTCTCGTTTCCACTTTTTCAAATTTTTTTCTTTTTCAATGGCTCCTTCAATTGTTTCATGAAATTCGTAATATAATAAATCAACACATTTATATTTTGAAGTAAAAAATGAGCCTTTTAACTCTTTATGTTCGAACATTCTATTGCACAAATCAGCAGTAACACCAATGTATAAAACTGCTCTTGATTTATTTGAAACAATATAAATATAACCACCTTTTCCAGTCATATTCAAAGGTAATAATAAAGAGATTCCTGCCTACGCAGGAATGACGGAAAAATTTAGAATGACGAGTAAAAAACTACTCAAAATCCTGATACAACAAGTATTTTTTACGTTTGGTTTTAAACTCCAACAAACCCTTTTGCCAAGTGGCTTTTATTTCTTCTTCGGTTTCTCCTTGTTTTATTTGCTCTTGTAGCTTTGCATTACCAGCCAAGGTGTTAAAGAACTTTTCAAAAAAATGTTCTTTATCGGGGTACTGGTTATAAAAGCTTATCAAATACGATAAGTCTAACTCCTTTTTTACACTAACGGCACTCAAATCTAATCCATTACAGGTTTCTCCTTTTAGTAAAGGTTCTTTGGCTCCTTCCATGCTTTTTGGTACAAACATAAAGTCCGATTTTAATTTGGGGTTACCAATCCACTGAAAAGGTTTTTCAGTTCCTCGCCCCACACTTATAGGTGTACCTTCGAACAAACATAACGATGGGTACAATAATATAGCTTGCATATTTGCCAAATTCGGTGATGGTTTTATTGGTAATTCATATTCGGTTTGGTGAGTATAATTTTGCATTTTAATTACTTCCAAATCGCATTTTACACCATTCGCCAACCAATTTTCATTGTTAATCATTTGAGCATACTCACCTACTGTCATACCATGCACAATGGGCACTTGGTGCATACCCACAAACGATTTAAAATCGTTTTCTAAAATAGGTCCATCAACATAATTTCCATTGGGGTTTGGTCGGTCTAACACCACAAATTTGATGTTGTTTTCGGCACAAGCTTCCATTACATAATGCATAGTAGAAATGTAGGTGTAAAATCGAGCCCCAACATCTTGAATATCAAAAACAATTACATCCAACCCTTTTACTTGTTCGGGATAAGGTTTTTTGTTTTTTCCGTAAAGCGAAACAATGGGTAATTTGGTTTTCGAATCAATGTTCGAGCTAACTTTTTCTCCCGCATCAGCTTTACCTCTAAAACCATGCTCAGGGCTAAATACTTTTTTAAGGTTGATTTTTAAAGTCAATAATGAATCTACCAAATGAACATCATTAATCATAGAGGTATGATTAGCCACCACGCCAACCTTTTTGTTTAGCAACAAAGGCAAATACAAATTGGTTTGTTCCGCTCCGACAATCACTTTTGTTTGTTCAACTTTTGCTACATTGTCTGTTTTTTCCAGCACTGGTTTTTCCGACGAAGGCAAATCGCCTTGTCCGGAACAACAAACACTAAACATGGAAACAAAGAGAATAAAACTTACTAGTTTAAAAGGCATCTGATACAAATTACTATTTTTGTTAAGGTTTGATAAAAGCTCTGTTACAAAAGTAAGTATTTTGAATCTCGAATATTTCATATCAAAAAATATAATGAGAGGCGACAGTAAATCGAAAAAATTTACTCAACCTATTATTAAAATTTCCATTGCAGCCATTGCTCTGGGGCTAACAGTTATGATTGTTTCGTTGAGTATTGTTGCAGGGTTTCAGCGTGAAATTAGAAACAAAGTAATTGGTTTTGGAGGGCACATTCAAATTTCGAAATACGATTCCCAAAACACTTACGAAGCTACTCCAATTGATAAATACCAAGTATTTTACCCAAGTTTAGATACGGTTGATGGAATAAAACACATCCAAATTTTTGCTACAAAAGCAGGAATAATAAAAACCAATGAAGACATTTATGGCGTTATTGTTAAAGGGATTGGTGATGATTTCGATTGGAGTTTTTTTAATGATAAACTTAAAGAAGGTAGTCCGATTATTATTGACACCTTAAATCCGACTAACGACATTTTAATTTCGCAAACCATTGCCAATAAAATGAACATTAAGTTGAACGACAAAATGTTTTTGTATTTTATTCAGTCGGATGGGCAATTACGCCCAAAAGATTTCAAAGTAAAAGGTATTTACCAGTCTGGATTAGAACAATTCGACAATTTATTTGTGATTACAGATATTTCTCACATTCAAAAAAGAAACAATTGGAGTAGCAACTTAATTGGTGGTTTTGAAGTGATTATTGATAAATATTCCGATTTAGAACGACTAGATCAATTTGTTTACGATAATATTGGTTACGATTTGCACTCCGTTACCATAGTAGATAAAAACCCAGATATTTTTAATTGGTTAGAATTACAAGATATTAACGTGATTATTATTATTATTCTAATGGTTTTAGTTGCAGTTATTAACATAATATCTGCTTTATTAATTTTGATTTTGGAACGCACCAACATGATTGGAATTTTAAAAGCTTTGGGTATGCCCAATTGGAATGTGCGTAAAATATTTTTATACAATGCCCTAAACCTTATTGTTAAAGGTTTAATCATCGGGAATATAGTTGGTATAGGTTTGTGCTTACTTCAATTAAAATTCGGCTTCATCAAACTCCCCGAAGAATCTTATTATGTATCAGAAGTTCCTATTAAGTTGAGTCTTAATTCAATTCTTGTTTTAAACATTGGGACATTAATCGTTTGTTTTTTGATGTTGATTTTGCCTTCTTATGTTATCACAAAAATTTCTCCTGTTAAAGCCATTCGATTCGATTAAATAAAAGCTATTTATTACTTTTGTGAAAAGTTTATTCGTTTAGAAATGTAAGAGGTTAAAAACAAAACTTAAACATTAAAACTATTAAACTCATAACCTTATAAACTCATAACCTTAAAAATGAAATATTACAATAACGTTTTAGAAACAATAGGAAACACTCCGTTAATTAAAATCAATAGCTTAACAAAAGATATTCCTGCTTTAGTGTTGGCAAAAGTAGAAACTACTAATCCTGGCAACAGCATTAAAGACCGTATGGCCTTAAAAATGATAGAAGATGCGGAAAAAGATGGTAGATTAAAACCAGGTGGAACCATTATTGAAGGAACAAGTGGAAATACTGGTATGGGGTTAGCTATTGCTGCAGTTATAAAAGGTTATAAATGTATTTTCACTTCTACCGATAAACAATCGAAAGAAAAATTTGATGCTTTAAGAGCTTTTGGAGCAGAAGTATTTGTTTGTCCTACAAACGTTGCTCCTGAAGACCCTGCTTCCTACTATTCAGTTTCTAGTCGTTTAGTAAACGAGGTCCCTAACTCGTGGAAACCAAATCAATATGACAACCCAAGTAATGCACAAGCACATTACGAATCAACTGGACCAGAAATTTGGGATCAAACAGACGGTAAAATAACTCACCTAGTAGTTGGTGTTGGTACTGGAGGTACAATTAGTGGAACAGCAAAATACTTGAAAGAAAAAAATCCTAATATTAAAATTTTAGGAATTGATACGTATGGTTCTGTTTTCAAAAAATACAAAGAGACTGGTATTTTTGATGAAAATGAGATTTATCCTTACATCACAGAAGGTATTGGTGAAGACTTTTTACCTAAAAATGTTGATTTTAGTTTAATCGACCATTTCGAAAAAGTAACCGATAAAGATGCGGCAGTTATGACAAGAAGAATTCCACGTGAGGAAGGTATTTTTGTTGGAAATAGTGCAGGAAGTGCTATGGCTGGTATTGTACAAATGAAACACATGTTTAAAGAAGGTGATGTGGTAGTGGTAATATTCCATGACCACGGAACTCGTTATTTAGGAAAAATGTACAACGATGATTGGATGCGTGATAGAGGTTTTTTACAAGAAGAGAAGAAAACGGCTTTAGACCTAATAAAAGACCATGTTGGTAAACACTTGGTTACTGTTAGTTCCGATACACCCGTTACGCAAGCTATTTTATTGATGAATCAATACAACATTTCTCAAATTCCAGTTGTAGACAACAACAAATTTGTGGGGTCTTTAAACGATAGTCATTTGTTTGGAAAGCTTTTAGAAAATGCTGAACTAAAAGAAATGCCTGTAAGAAATGTAATGCAAGAGGCTTTTCCAGTTGTAACTGAAAAAACAACATTCGAACAAGTTTCTAAATTATTTCAACAAGGCGTTAAAGCTGTTGTTGTAAATTACGATGGGGACAAACACCACATTATTACCAAACAAGATATGATTAAAGCTATTGGGTGATGAGTTCTAGGTGATGAGATAAAAAAAACCGATAGTAGCTACTATCGGTTTTTTTATTTAAAACAAATTTCCTTGATTGGGGTGTTGAATTCTACCTAAATGTTTGTAAGCTTTTTCAGTGGCTTCTCTACCTCTAGGTGTACGCATCAAAAAACCTTCTTTTATCAAGAATGGCTCATAAACTTCTTCTATGGTTCCTGCTTGTTCGCTCACTGCAGTTGCAATAGTCGTTAAACCAACTGGGCCTCCTTTAAATTTATCAATAATGGCAACTAAAATTCTGTTGTCCATTTCATCTAATCCATACTTATCTACATTCAATGCATTTAAACCATACAAAGCTATTTCGTTGGTAATTCTACCATCTCCTTTAACTTGAGCAAAATCTCTTACCCTTCTCAATAAAGCATTCGTGATACGAGGCGTACCTCTACTTCTTCCTGCAATTTCAATCGCTGCTTGCTCGTCAATTTCTACATTAATAATACCTGCAGAACGTTGAATGATGGTGGAAAGTAATTCTGTATCGTAATATTCTAAACGAGAAGTTATTCCAAAACGAGCTCTTAATGGAGATGTCAACAAACCTGTTCGTGTTGTTGCACCTACTAATGTAAAAGGATTTAATTCTATTTGAACACTTCTTGCATTGGGGCCACTATCAATCATGATATCGATTTTATAGTCTTCCATTGCAGAGTACAAATATTCTTCTACAACTGGTGAAAGCCGATGAATTTCATCAATAAAAAGCACATCTCCTTCTTCAAGGTTGGTCAGTAACCCAGCTAAGTCTCCTGGTTTTTCTAACACAGGGCCTGAAGTTACACGGAATCCAACATTTAATTCATTAGCTATAATATTTGCTAAAGTTGTTTTTCCTAAACCTGGAGGTCCATGAAGCAAAACATGATCAAGAGCCTCTCCTCGTTGTTCCGCAGCCTTAACAAATACTTTTAGATTTTCAATGACTTGTGCTTGACCAGTAAAATCATCAAACGAAAGCGGACGCAAGACCTTTTCAAATTCTCGTTCAACAGAATTTAAATTTTCTTTATTTGCGTCGAGATTATCGTTCATAGTTCAAATGTAAGAATTCCTTAAAACTAAACTATCATTGTTAAAAAATCTATTCAGCTTGTATTTGTTTGCCTGTTATTGTTCGAACAATTTCGCCTAAATATACTTTAACCTTAAACACATAAACTGGAGATGTTAAATGTTCCTCAATATTACTGTTCTTGTAAAAAATTAAACGATAGCCAACTCCTGTACCAACACCAAACCAACGTATAATTTTATAATCAATTAGCATAACTGGTTCGTACGATAAAATCGTAGAATACTTGGTTTTTATCGTTCTGTCTTCTTCAACATTATAATATTGATAATGCCCACTCCCAAAACCAACTTGTGCCGACAAGTTAAATTCCCAACGTTTTGATGTATAGTATACATACTCGAAATAAGGTGAGAAATAAATGTATTTTAGTTCTGCATTAAATAATTTATCGTTGTCTTTAATCGTAGATTTTGCTGGAACAATCAATTGATTATAACCCAAACCCATTTTAAATTTTCTATTAAAGCTTACTCCAAGCTTAAATCCACTTGTTCGAAAATCTCTAGAAGCAATAAAAGAAAAACGAAAATCGAATTTTACATCAAGTTGTGGGCGCTCCTTAAATGATTTTTTAATGTCGTCTTCAAAGTATGATGAGGATAACTCAGATTGAGAAAGAAGAAATAACGATTGAGATAAAAAAATAAAAAAAAAGACTAAACGAATAAGACCAAATATTTTTAACTTAAACATCTGTTCTGGTTTTTTTATAATGCTTGTACACAAAATAGCCAATTACCACTAATAATATGTATGGCACAGCCATTAGGTACAATATTCCATCATTAATACCCTTCGACATACCAGCATCTGATTCAACTACTGCCTTACACATTGCACATTGTGAAAAAGCCGAAACCGAAGAAACAACAACAAATAGTATTATAGCTAGTAACTTAAACAACATCATACAAATTTAAGCAACTGAATTTACTTTATTTGCTCTATTTGCGGCTTCTTTTTTCCTTTTAGTGGAACAACGTCCTCTTTGTACAAAATATCAATGGCATCAATTAACTGTTCTTTTACCTCTTTATGTGTAGTACCATCAAAATAACCTCGAATATGCGCATTTTTATCTACTAAAATTAACATTCCTGAATGTAAAAATCCACCTGGGGCAATTGAGTCGCGTTGTGCACTTACAAAAAAACCATTGAATGCTATTTCATATATGGAATCTTTATTCCCAGTAACAAAATCCCACGATTTAGTATCGGCATGTACCTTGTCAGCGTAAGCTCTTAAAACCGAAACCGAATCATGTTCTGGATTAACTGTAATGGATAAATATCGAAGGTTTTTATTGTCTTTAAATTTGTTTTGAATGTACGACATGTTTGTCGTCATTTTTGGACAAATAGTTGGGCATGTAGCAAAAAAGAAATCAGCAATATAAACATGCCCCAATAAATCGTCACGAGTTACTATTTTTCCATCTTGGTTAATAAATTCAAAATAGGGAATTTGATGATAATTGGTATCATATTTACCATTATCATTTAAAACTGCTTCTTTTGGTCCAATATACTCTAACCGATGAAAATTATGCTTTCCAGTATACAAAAACATGTAAAACAATGATGGCAACAACAATATTGCCACTAAATAAATTACTTTCTTAACTTTTGAGTTCATTTAGATTTTTTATAAAAATAAAAAGACCACAAATTTACTTGTGATCTTTTGTTTATGCTATCAAATAATGGTTTTAATACAACCATTTTTCCATCATGTCGGAATAAATTCCTTCAGTCATTACATGATATGCCAAATATAATGCAAACAATACAAACGGAATAATGATAATGTTTTTGAAAAAAGTTACTTCATGTTTTAAGTGCATATACTCAGAAACAATATAGAATGCCTTTAGTATAGTCAATCCAATAAAAGTCATTTTTATTAACCCCCAAGGCAGTCCCATTTCTTTCCAGTAAATACCTAAAAGTACTTCAACTGTAGTGATGGCTAGAAGAACCCAAAAAATTAACCAGATTCTTTTTCTTATTTTTTTTCCAGCTTCTTCTGAATGATGAACTGCATATTCATAAGCTTCTGTGTGTTCTGAATGTCCCGAATGTTCCATAGTTATAATTTTTATGTACTAAATTAAATAGAAGAATGTGAAAACAAATACCCAAACTAAATCAACGAAATGCCAGTATAAACCAACTTTTTCAACCATTTCGTAGTGACCTCTTTTTTCATAAGTTCCCATTATTACATTGATAAAGATAATGAAGTTTAATACCACCCCACTAAATACGTGAGTACCGTGAAAACCAGTAATAAAGAAGAAGAAATCAGCAAACAAAGGATGTCCGTATTCATTATGTGTTAGATTTGCTCCCTGAACTTTAATTCCATTTTCGACCATTTCTTTCATTTGTGCACCACTTACTTGTATATAATCGGCTCCATCTTTCCACGGTAAAAGCAATGCTTGTTCATCTGCTCTCCATCTTGCAATTACTCCTTTCGTCATTTCAACAGAACCATCAGGTAGTGTAAATACTCCTTTTCCTAACTCAATAGCACCTAATTCCGAACCATGTATAAAATGACCCCATTCCCATGCTTGAGAGCCAACAAATATAGCTCCACCAACGATGGTCAACAACATCCAAAGCGTAACCCCTTTTTTATCCATACGATGTCCAGCTTCAACAGCTAAAACCATTGTTACAGAACTCATAATTAATATGAAAGTCATTAACGCTACATACAACAATGGGTGGTCGCCATGCATAAAAGGGAAGTGTGTAAACACGTTCTCAGCACTTGGCCATAATGCACCATAATAATGACGGTAAAATCCGTAAGCGGCTAAAAATCCAGTAAAAGAAAGTGCATCTGACACAAGAAAAAACCACATCATTAACTTTCCATACCCTGCATTTAATGGCGATTTATTATCACCAGCCCAAGCAGTTTTTTTGTCCATTGAAATTGAATTTGACATAATACTAAATATTATTATTAAGCTATATATTTTAAAAATAAAAACAAGTAAATCCATAAAACACCTAAAAAGTGCCAGTAAATTAGACTTACCTCTACACCTAAAAAATTAGACGAATTATATTTTTCCTTATATGATTTTACCGCAACTACTATTAACGAAATAATTCCCGCTAATAAATGTAACACATGAAAAACTGTAATTAAATAGATAAATGAACTTGCACTTGTACTACTTGATCCAGTAGCTACTATTCCATTTGAGTACAACTCTTTCCATCCATAATATTGACTAACAACAAATAAAAACCCAAGTATTAATGTTGCAACACTGGTAAGTTTTAACGCGTTCTTGTTGTCTTTTTTAATGGAAATAAATCCAAAATGATATGTAAGGCTACTCAATATAATAATAATAGAACTTAAAGCAAATGCAAATGGCAATTCAATATTTAACCAATTTCCATTACCACCTTTACTTACAATTACAGCACTAGTCCAACCACTAAAAAACATAACAATACTTACTATACCAATCCATAGTAAAGGCTTCGCTGTTTTCTTACGAATTTCAGCTTTAGTCGTCATATTGTCTTGTAACGTAATTACTGCCATTTCCTAATTAATGTGCTTCGTCAGTTTCATTATCGTATAATGGAGTAGTTTGTGGGATAAAATCTTTACCTCCAATGTATTCTCCATTTTCATCTACTTTGCTATAGTCGTAAGGCCATCTGTGAACTTCCGGAATATCACCATACCAATTTCCATGAATATGTTCAACCGGAGCAGTCCACTCTAATGAGTTACTATCCCAAGGGTTTTGAGGTGCTTTAGGACCTCTTAATGCACTATAAACAAAATTGTATAAAAATAACAATTGACCAAATGCAATAACAATTGCAAAGGTGCTTATCAGTACATTTATGTCTAATAAATTATCAAATAAAGGAAATTCAGAATTAGTATAATATCTTCTCGGAACACCTGCTAAGCCTAAAAAGTGCATCGGAAAGAATACTCCATAAGCACAAACAATTGTTATCCAAAAATGTAAATTACCAAGTTTGTTGTTCATCATTCTACCAAACAATTTTGGAAACCAGTGATAAACACCTGCGAACATTCCAAATATAGCAGAAAGACCCATTACAATATGGAAGTGACCAACAACAAAGTATGTATCATGAACATTGATATCAAGAGCTGAATCACCTAAGATTAATCCCGTTAATCCTCCTGAGATAAAGGTAGAAACTAAACCGATACTAAATAAAGTGGCAGGAGAAAATTTAATGTTTCCTTTCCATAAAGTAGTTAAGTAGTTAAATACTTTAACAGCAGAAGGTATTGCAATTAATAATGTCGTAAAAGTAAATACAGCTCCTAAAAACGGATTCATCCCTGTCACAAACATATGGTGACCCCAAACAATAGTAGATAAGAAAGCAATTGCAATCATCGATCCAATCATGGCTCTATAACCAAAAATTGGCTTTCTAGTCATGGTAGAAATAATTTCTGAAGTAATCCCTAAAGCTGGTAATAATACAATGTATACCTCAGGATGACCTAAGAACCAGAATAAGTGCTCAAATAAAATTGGGCTACCACCTGAATGCTCTAATACTTGACCACCAATATAAATATCCGACAAATAGAAACTTGTTCCAAAACTTCTATCAAAAATCAACAATAAAGCCGCAGATAATAAAACTGGGAAAGAAACTACACCAATAATAGCAGTTAACAAAAACGCCCAAATCGTTAACGGCAATCTTGTCATACTCATTCCTTTGGTACGTAAGTTAAGAATTGTAACAATGTAATTTAAACTACCTAATAATGATGAAACAATGAAAATAGCCATAGCTACTAACCATAATGTCATTCCTAATCCAGAGCCTGGAATAGCTTGAGGCAATGCACTTAAAGGCGGATAAATAGTCCATCCTGCAGAAGCAGCACCACCCTCAACACCTAAAGAAATTAGCATAATTACACTTGAGAGAAAGAAGAACCAATAAGACAACATGTTTAAGAAACCAGAAGCCATATCTCTTGCCCCTATTTGTAATGGAATAAGTAAATTACTAAAAGTTCCACTTAAACCAGCAGTAAGTAAAAAGAAAACCATAATTGTTCCGTGCATGGTAACCAACGCCAAATATTTATCAGGAGCCATTACCCCATTTTCTGCCCACGAGCCCAACAATTTATCAACTATCCAAAAACTTTCTCCTGGCCAACCTAATTGCAACCTAAAAAGTGTGGACATTATCATACCAATAAAACCCATTATAAAACCAGTTATCAAGAACTGTTTTGATATCATTTTATGGTCAGTACTAAAAACGTACTTAAATAAAAAATCTTGATCGTGATGATGATGTGTACTCATTCTATTATCTTATTTAGTATAAATTCTAATTAATTATTTGAAGCAAATTGTTTTTGTGAAGAAAGCCATTTTTCATAATCCTCTTTACTTTCAACAACGATATTCATTTGCATATTATAGTGTGCTGCACCACAAATTTTATTACACAATAACAAATACTCGAAGTTTTCATTATTGGTTATTTTTTTCATCTCTTTTGTTGTAATAGTAGGGACAAAATTAAATTGTGTTTTTAACCCTGGAACACAGTTCATTTGAGCTCTAAAGTGAGGCATATATGCACTATGAATAATATCATTTGAACGAAATACAAATTGTACTGGCACATTAACTGGTAAATGAAACTCTCCTTTTACAACGATATCATCTTTTGAATTATCGTCTGATGCATCAATACCCATAAAGTTTGTTCCTTCAATATAATTCACATGCGCTCTTCCTAACTTTTTATCATTACCAGCATATCTTGCTCCCCATGAGAACTGTTGACCAACTAATTCAATTAACACATGCTCTTCCTCAGTATTAACAGGAGTCATTATTTTATTCCAGTTGTTTAATCCATAAAGAATCAATACTGTCAATGCTAAAGAAGGTATAATTGTCCAAATTAATTCTAATTTATTGCTATGAGAAAAGAATACTGCTTTTCTATTTGCTTTGTAAGCATATTTAAACCCAAACCAAAACAATAAAATATGAGTAACGATAAATACTGGAATAATAAGCAACCAAGTAATATTCATCAGGTTATCTATCCCAACCCCATGCTCTGAAGCAGAAACAGGCAACATTAAATCTCCCCATTTAACATATTGCCAAGCAAAAAATGCAAAATAAAACACAAGGAAAACCAACATTAAAATAGATTGAACTCTATTCTCTTTTTCCGAAATTTCGTAAACTTTTTCGCCTTTACTAATAGCACTTAATTCAGCAATCTTCAATATTTGCGCCGCCGAAATGATAACCAATAATACAGTTACACTTACCAATAATACCATCATAGTTTGTTCAATCTTTAATTGTTATTAAATCGTATGTTATATAACATAATTTAAAAGCCCGAAAATAGATATTTTCCTAAAATATTACAAATTTTCTGTCAAACAAAAAAAATATTTTTTTTGCTATACTAATCTACCAGATTTTTTAATAAATCTAGTTTTAATATTTGAATTTTTCGAAGCTTGGTGTCAATTATTTTTATCTTTTTTAAATGAGACATCATTCTTATCACATTTGCCGTATTCATACTCGATAAAGATGCCAATTCTTTTCGTTTCAATTCAACCGCAAGTGTTTTACCATCAGCTTCAAATCCATAAAAATTAATTAAATCTATTAATGTATAGGCTAATCTAGACTCTAATTTTGTTTGAGTAAGAATCAACAATCTTTCGTTTTGTTGTATTAATTTTTGAGAGAGGTGCTGAATTATTTTATTGGCTAAATCGGCATTTTTAGATATAACTTCGAACAAATTTTGTTTTTTAATTACACAAATTGAAACCTCTTCTATTGCAATAGCCGAATACTTATAAGCTGTATCAGACATTAAATTGTCGAAACCTAAAAAATCAACAGGCTTTGTTAAACCTACAATAAATTCATCTTCAATCTTACCTTCTTTAACTAATTTAACTTTGCCAGCATTCAAACAATATAAACCCAGTGGAATAGCTCCAACTCTAAAAATGACATCTCCCCTTTTAAAAAAAAGCTTACTTCTATCTCTATTCATTAATTCAAGTTCTTTATCGCTTAAATCGTTAAATAATGAATGGTTGACTTTTAAACAACCTACGCAATTTCCTAAACAATAATCCATAGCTCAAAAAAAAAGCCCATAAAATATGGGCTCAAATTTATTTTCATATCAATTAAGTGTGTAAATGAACACTCTCATCATACATTGGGTGATTTTTTGGCATCAATGGAGCTTTAGTTAAAGCTCTTAATGTTACCATGATAAACAATCCTAAGAATGTTAAAAACATACCTATTTCGATAGCTCCTAAACTACCATGATTGTGCATTGTTCCAGGTAAAACCATCACCAATACATCCAGCCAGTGAGCAACAAAAATAATTATTGCAACAGGAATTAAAAATACCACATTCTTTTTAGCATCTCTCGACATTAAAACAAAGAACGGTAATAAGAAGTTTACAAAGAAAGTTCCTAAATAAAGTAATTTGTAATCGTTAAATCTTTCAACATAATAGGTTACTTCTTCAGGTATGTCAGAATACCAAATTAACATAAATTGAGAGAACCATAAATAAGCCCACAACATGCTAATTGCAAACATCCATTTTCCTAAATCATGTAAATGACTATCGTTCACTTCTTTAAGGTAGCCTAACGATTTTAAGTAAATAACCAATAACAATACAAATGTTATAGAAGAAACCCACATTCCTGAAAACGAATACCATCCATACATAGTACTAAACCAGTGCGTATCAATAGACATTAACCAATCCCATGCTGATGATGAAGATGTGTAAGCAAAAAATGCGATAAACAATACTCCCATAAAAATTGATTTTTTATAGATTGGGTTTGCTTCTCCATGAGCAACTGTCAATTGATCTTCAGCTCTTGATTTTTTAACAAACCAATTTGCAAAAAACATCCATACTGCAAAATAAACAATTGTTCTACCCCAAAAGAATGGTTGATTTAAATATGCAGATTTACCAGCAATAATTGCATCATAATGTTCACTTGATGGATCAGTAATACCTTCTGCCATCCAGTGATAAATATGGTTCCAATGCATTGACCCACCGATAAACACCAGCAATAAAACAACGGCTGAAATTGGCATAAAACTCATTGTTGCTTGAAAAACACGTTGTGTTGTAACACCCCATGCCATTTCTGCAATAAACTGCAACGCCACAAAAAACAATGATGCTAAAGAAATAGTAAAGAAAAAATATCCGTTTACTAATAAATTAGCCCAAACTCTTTGTCCAGTATGTCCGTGACTAGTAGATAATCCGATTAAGAATGAAGCTAAACCAATAACTATTAAAAGTATAGTGGTAATGTTTGCTTTTTTTGATACTTTATATTCCATTTTTATAAATGTTTTATTAGTCTAAAAATTATTGAGGAACTTCTTCTGTAACAACATTACTATCAACAGCAACAACAGCAGTTTGACCTTCGTTCATAAATTTAGTTCTTATGAAGTGAATCAATTTCCATCTTTCTTCTTTATTTAATTGTGAGGCATGAGGCCCCATTAAACCCTTTCCGTAGGTAATTGAGTGAAACATTTTTCCTTCAGAAATATCCAATCCAGGATTAAATTTAACTGGAAGTGGAGGGAATTTTTCTCTTTCAACCAAAATTCCATCTCCTTGTCCTGTTTTACCATGACAATGAACGCAGAACATACCATACAATTCTTCACCTTGTTTTCCAACTACATCACTATATGCGATTGGGTTTTTTAAATTTTGACCTGCCAACATATAACCATCTGCATTATTTTCGTATGCATAAGGAGTAAACCCTCTTGGAATAGTTCCATTTACTGGAGTTCTTACAGACATGGTGTTTGTAAATTCTTCGTTTGTTCTATCTTTTATATCACCATAATCAACATACGGTTCAACAGCAGGAGAACGATACATGTCTGGCATGTATTCTGGAGCTAATCCATTTTTTTCTTTACATGAAAAAACTGAAACCAACACAAAAGAAAATGCAAGTTTGGCTAAAATATTATGATACTTATTTTTCATAAACATTACTTTCTATAAATTATGAATTCTTAACATCAACTTCCAAAACACAAGTTTCGTTAATCAATGATTTAATTTCTTCTTCTGACATTTCGTTATCGTGAGTGTGAATCTCCATAACAAATCTATCGTCTGTTGTTCTTGGGTAGGGATTTCTTCCTTTAAATCCTGGCAAAGTCCAGTTTCTTAATAAATAAGTAATTGCCATACCATGAGCAGCACATAAAACACCAAACTCAAAAGTTACAGGTATAAATGCTGGTAAATTATCAATTAATGAGAAATTTGGTTTTCCTCCAATATTCAATGGCCAATCCTGAATCATAAAATACCACATACCTAACAATGCTAATGAAACACCTATCATTCCATATATAAATGCAGTTATAGCAATACGTGTTCTTTTTAACCCAATAACTGGATCTAAACCATGAATTGGAAATGGAGAAAATACATCTCTAATATAAATGCCTTTAGCAACAAGATGTTTTGCACTTTCTAAAAGCACATAATCATCATCATAAACTGCGTATATTTTTTTATCTGACATAGTTTTAAATATTCAATAAACTATAAATTATTTATTTTTTTTTACTGGGTGTAATTTCTTAAAATCTTCATCCGACATGTTCTTATACATTTCACCTGATGATTTCAAAATTGTTTTAACTTCATTAAACGCCAATACTGGGAAATATTTCAAGAATAATAAGTAGAATACAGAGAATATACCTATTGTTCCGATATAAACACCTATATCAACCCAAGTAGGATAGAACATTGACCAACTTGATGGTAAATAATCTCTATGAACGGAAGTTACAATGATTACAAAACGCTCGAACCACATACCAATGTTTACGATAATAGACATGAAGAATGTAAACCCTAAACTTGTTCTTAATTTTTTAGACCAGAATAAGTGAGGAGAAACTACGTTACAAGTCATCATTGCCCAATAAGCCCATGCGTAAGGACCAGAAAACCGATTAATAAATGCATAAGATTCGTATTCAACACCTGAATAGTACGACATAAAAAGCTCTGTTAAATATGCTACACCAACTATAGAACCTGTAACAATAATAACAATGTTCATGTATTCGATGTGTTTTATTGTAACATACTGCTCTAATCTCATTGCTTTACGCACAATAATCATTAAGGTTTGAACCATAGCAAATCCAGAGAATACCGCACCAGCCACAAAGTAAGGAGGGAATATGGTAGTATGCCAACCTGGTATTACCGAGGTAGCAAAATCCATAGATACAATAGAGTGAACAGAGAATACTAAAGGAGTAGCTAAACCAGCTAATACTAAAGACACCTCTTCAAATCGTTGCCAAGCTTTAGCATTTCCAGTCCATCCAAAACTCAATAACGAATACATTAATTTCGGAACTGGTTTTTTAGCTCTATCTCTAATAGTTGCAAAATCAGGAATTAAACCAATGTACCAAAAAACTAATGATACTGACATATACGTAGTAATCGCAAATACGTCCCATAGTAATGGTGAGTTAAAGTTGACCCATAATGAACCAAATTCGTTTGGTAGCGGTAATACCCAGTAAGCCATCCAAATTCTACCCATGTGAATCATAGGGAATGTACCAGCCATAAACACCGCGAAAATAGTCATCGCTTCTGCTGGTCGGTTAATAGCCATTCTCCATTTTTGTCTAAAAAGTAATAATACGGCAGAAATTAACGTACCTGCGTGACCGATTCCAACCCACCAAACAAAGTTGGTGATATCCCAAGCCCAACCTACAGTATTGTTTAATCCCCACGTTCCGATTCCTGTACCTAATAAATACAAAATACAACCAACACCCCATAAAGCAATTATTGTTGCAATGGTCATTAGTACTTTCCATGTTTTTGTTGGAGAATTCTCAATTGTATGCAACACATCGTTAGTTATTTTACTATAAGTAACGTCGTGACCTAATATTAATGGTTCTCTTATTGCTGACTCTTTATGCATTCTTTTAAATTTTTTTAAAACAACTGTTAAGCTTCGCTATTTTTTAAATTTCTAACTTTAGTTTGATAGTATATGTTAGGTTGTTGACCTACTTCTTCAATAACTCTATACGCTCTATCATGCTTCATTCCTTCTGCAACTTTACTTAATGAATCATTCAAGTCACCAAAAGTAATTGCATTTGTAGGACAAGCTGTAGAACAAGCTGTTTGGATTGAACCATCTTCAACTTTAGTTCCTGCTTTTTTAGCATCTAATTTACCTGCTTGAATACGTTGTACACATAAGCTACATTTTTCCATTACACCTCTTGAACGAACTACAACATCTGGGTTTAACACCATACGTCCTAAATCATCTTGTGATGGATTCACATCAGTAAATAATTTATAAGCTTTGTAATTGTACCAGTTAAATCTTCTCACTTTATAAGCACAGTTGTTTGCACAATATCTTGTACCAATACATCTGTTATAAGCCATCATGTTTAACCCTTCATTACTGTGTGTGGTAGCTGCAACAGGACAAACTGTTTCACAACCAGCATGGTTACAGTGTTGACACATCATTGGTTGATGAACAACATGAGGATTATCTGCAGCTCTTTCCATTTGAGTGTATGCAGAAATACCTCCTACATTTTCAGCTGCTTTTGTTTTATCATGTGTATCACCAATTTTACCAACTTCCTGATAGTCACTAGAATAATATCTATCTATTCTCATCCAGTGCATAATTCTACCTCTTCTTACTTCATCTTTACCAATTACAGCAACGTTGTTTTCTGCAACACAAGAGGTAACGCAAGCACTACAACCAATACAAGTATTCAAATCAATTGACATTCCCCATCTGTGACCAATGTTTTCAACTGGTTGAGCTCCCCACAAATCAATTTCTTTGATATTTTTCTTAATTGCTTCTCCTTTCTCGTGAACCAATAAAGTATGAGCAGGATTATAATCTTCTTTGTTTCCTTTTTTGTAGATGTCTATTACTGTCTCTCTAATAATTGAATCTCTACCCATTATCGTTTGCTGAGTTTGAGTCGCAGCAACATGATAATCCATGGAAACATCTGCAAGAGTAGCAACACCATAATATGATAGACCAGCATCAGTTAATGAAACCAATGGATAAGCATTTTTACCAGTTGCTTCGGTCATGTTACCTACTTTTTTACCATAACCAAGAGCGACACCTATTGTTCCTTTAGCTTGACCTGGTTGAGCAACCACAGGTAAATTCTCTACCGTTTTTCCGTTTACTGTAACATTAACAACATTTGCCAATTCTTCTTGACCTAAGTTAATGTTATAACCTTTATCCAACATCTCTGCTGGGTTCATGGTTACGTAGTTGTCCCAAGTTACTTTTGTTAATGGGTCTGGCATTTCTTGTAACCAAGGGTTATCTGCTCCAGCACCATCACCAACACCAATATTTTGAGTTAATTCAATTTCAATTGCTCCTGTTTTTGCAGTTTTAATTGCAGCATAAGCTGTTGCAATATCTCCATTAAAGGTTAAACTTTCGGTTGAAGTAAAAGGCAATTCAACAACACCATCATGTAATGCTTTATTCCAGAAATCTGTAAAAAACAACTGGCTAGTTTGTTGGTTAAATATGTTTTTCTCCCAATACGCTTTTAGATAATCGTAATAAGAAGTACTATTTCCTTTCCAAGTCAAGAAACTTTCTTGGGCTTGACGAGTATTAAATAATTTCGAAATGGTTGGTTGAGCTAATGAGTAATATCCAGGAACAGGCTTTGCATCGTTCCACGACTCTAAAGCATGGTTGTCAGGACAAACAAACTTGCACAATGCAGCTGTTTCATCCATTTTTGAAGCAAACGAAACAGATAGTTTTACTTTAGCTAAAGCCGATTTAAACTCATCACCTAAAGTAAATACTGGATCAACACCATAAATAAACAAGGCATCAACTTCACCAGCATTCATTTCTTTAATTAATGCTAATAATGCAGTATCATCACCTCTTTTAGTATTCGACTGGCGAACTAAATCAATAGTTTTACCATAATTACCTAACAGGTTATTGATGGCATTTACTAAAATTTGTACATTTTTATCGTTAGAACCACAAACAACAATTGACTCTCCTGCTGTAGCTTTTAAATCTTTTGCAACTGCTGCTATATAATCATCATATTTAGTTGCAGCAGCATTAACGCTACCACCTAATTTATTTAACAATTGGGCAACAACTGCTCCGTATTCTGATGGCTTAACAGGAACTCTTACATCTGCATTTGTTCCAGATAACGACATGTTAGCTTCAAACTGGTAGTGTTTCGACATCCAATCAGCATCAGGTTTACGAGTTTGTGCGTAATCGTTTACATACATTAAAGCATCTAACCAGTTACCCATAAAATCAGCACCAATACTAACTATAGTTTTAGCTTTTTTAAAGTTGTAAGTTGGAACAACACCTTTACCAAAAGTTTCTTGGTTAGCATTTAAAATACCTGAATATGAAATTGGGTTGTATTGAACCCATCCATCTAAAGTCCTACCTATAACGTTTCCTTTATCATCTGTAGCATCTTTACCTGCGAAATCAAACAAGATACTTCTCGTAGCATCACTTATAATTGTTGATGAAAGAACTCTTACTTTGCTAGCATTAGCTAATCCATTTTTAATAGCCGAATCTACTGATTTCCAATCAGATTCTTTACCATCCATCATTGGGTTTTTCAATCTATTGTTATCATATAAAGATAAAACAGATGAATTGATTCTTGCATTTACTGCACCTTTAGTTAAAGTAGATGAAGTATTACCACTAATAAAAATTGGACGTCCCTCTCTTGTCTTAACTAAAATAGGCGCATAATCATTACCATCAAAATAAGTAGATGCATAATAATTAGCAACACCAGGAGTTATCTCTTCTGGTTTATTTAAGTAAGGTATCGCTTTAGTTACAGGTGTTTCACAAGCAGCCAACGAAGCAGCAGCAACACCAAACCCTAAAAACTTAAGAAAATCTCTTCGTGAAGTTGAAGAACTTTCTAATGATTCAGCATCTCCTAAAAATTCATCAACAGGTAAATGTTCCGGGAACTCGTTTTTTGCAGATTCTAAAAACTTAGGATCTTCATTAAATTGTTCTAAACCTTTCCAGTATTTTTTTGTATTAGCCATAATATTATGTTAAAGCTTAAAAGTTCTAATTATTTTAATAATGACATTTTGCACATTCCCAACCACCAATTTCTTCAACAGTTAGTTTTCCATCTCCTAACCATTTGTCTTTGTATTGTTCAGTCATTCTTGAATGCATTTCTTCGTAGTATCCATTACCTTCAGTAACAACTCCTGTTTCATGGTGACATTGAATACACCATTTCATTGTCAATGGAGAATATTGCTCCACAACATCCATTTCTTCAACTGGACCATGACAAGTTTGGCATTTTTGTCCACCTACAGTAACGTGTTGTTGGTGACTATAGTAAACATGGTCAGGTAAATTATGAACCTTAATCCATTTTACAGGAGTTGGGTTATTACCATAAGCTTGCGTTTCAGGATTGTAATCTAAATGTTTATAGATTTTTTTGATTTCATCAGTCATTGGATACTCTTCACCATTGTAAGTAAATGTTTTACCATTTGAACCGTCAACATATTTGTGACAATTCATACACACATTTAATGATGGGATACCAGATGTTTTACTGTGTCGAGCACTAGAGTGACAGTAGTTACAGTCAATTTTATTGTCTCCAGCATGTACTTTATGAGAAAATTTGATTGGTTGTTCTGGCTTATATCCTGTATGAACACCTATTGTAAGTGCTCCATCCATTAAGTTTAATAACCCTCCAAAAACAAGTACAATAACAACAGCAGCAACAATTCCTTTATTTTTGCTTACCGTGTATTTGCAGGCTTCAGCAAAAGATATCGGTCCAGCATATTCAACACCTTCTTTGTTAGCCGCAGCTTTAGCAATAGAAACTCTTGACTTATTCAACAACATGATTAAACCAGCTAAAACAACTATAATGATGATTAAAATAATCATTGTAGCTTTTGAATCTGATTTAGTTTCAGTTGCAGCCTCTTCAACCTGAGCAACATCACCAGCTTTTACAGGTGGATTTTTTATGTAAGCCAAGATTGCTTTAATTTCATCAGGACTAACTGCTTGAGCAGGCATTGGAACTTTATTAAATTCTTCAAAAATTGCCTTAGCATCAGCATCTCCGCTAGCTATTAACTCAGCAGAATTTGTAATCCATTTTACCAACCATTCAGCATTTCTTTTTTCATTGATTCCTTTTAACCCAGGACCAACCAATTTATTATCACCAACACTATGACATGCAGCACAATTTGCTTTAAACAATTTCTCTCCTAGTAATACCTCTTCGCTTGCACCTTCAGCTTTTGGAGCTTCTTCTTTTGCAGCAACTGCTGTTTCAGCATTTGGATTTGCAATATAATCATAGATTTCATTCAATTGCTCATCAGAAAGTGCCTGAGCAGGCATAGGAATTTTATTAAACTCTTCAAAAATAGCTTTAGCATCAGCATCTCCACTAGCTATCAACTCACTAGAGTTTTTTGTCCATTTCAACAACCATTCTCTGGTTCTTTTTTCATTCACACCCTCTAATCCAGGCCCCACCAATTTATTAGCCCCTACACTATGACAAGCAGCACAATTTGTTTTAAATAAATCTTTACCGCCTTGTGCATACAATGAAGTGTGTGCAAAAAGTGAAACAACATACAAAAACGACAATTTAAGTAATGCTGATTTTTTTACTTTATTTATTATCTTATTCATACTAAAATAGTTACAATAATTTTATGAAATCTGTTAGTTCAACGGCAACAAATTTATAAGAAACCTTGTTTTTTTTATATGATTTTGGAAAAATTGTTTGAATAAAATGCAATTTAGAATGATTCTAAATAGTGTGTTTTCCAAAAATGGAATCATTTTTGAACAAATTAATCCATTTCTGGATTTATTTATTTTAATTTTGACTAACCAATTTACCAAATAATGAATAAAACAATTGTCTTTATATTTCTTTTAGTCTCTGCTTATCTTTCAGCACAAACCGACTCTTCATCAACAAACACTGTAAAAGTGATTAAAGATAGTCGAATTGACGATATGGTTCAAACCTACAAATCTTCATATACATTAACAGGTTATCGAATTCAAATTTTTTCGGACAACAAAAAACAACCTGCAAGAGATGAAAAAGCCAGATTTTTAAGCTCGTTTAACTCCGTTAAAGCTCACGAAGTATATCAACAACCTTTTTTTAAAATCAGGGTTGGTGATTTTAGAACAAAATTAGAAGCTTATAAATTTCAAAAAGAAATTATGGCTCAATTTCCAAATAGTTTTATTGTTAAAGATGAAATTGAAATTGACCAACTGATTAGTCAATAAAAATGAAAGGGATTCAAATTGAATCCCTTTCATTTTATATGATTTACATCTTATGCTTCATCTTCATCAATTGCTTTCGCTCTCGCTAATCGTCTTTTTGGTTTAGCTTCCTCTGGTACTTCTTCGTAATTAGGATCAAAAGCTGAATCAACTAAAATACGACCACAGTGCTCACAAACCAATACTTTTTTGTGCATTTTAATGTCTAACTGACGTTGTGGAGGAATAGCATTAAAACAACCTCCGCAAGAATCTCTCTGAATAGTTACTACACCTAATCCGTTTCTAGCATTAGAACGTATTCTGTGATAAGCATTCAACAATCTATCTTCAATAACTTTAGCTGCTGCCTCAGATTTTTTCATCAAACTTTGTTCTTCAGCTTGAGTTTCAGCAGTAATTTCTGCCAATTCGTTTTGTTTATTTTTCAAATCAATTTTTCTTCCATCAAGGTATTCAACAGCCTCATCAATCTTTTCTTGTTTAGTAGCTAATAAATAACCACCTTCTTTGATTTTCTTTTCAGCTAATTCAATTTCTAATTTTTGAAACTCAATTTCTTTAGTAATTGCATCAAACTCTCTGTTATTTCTAACTTTATTTTGTTGTTCTTCGTATTTCTTAATTAAGTTATTCGAATCTGTAATCGAATTCTTTTTATTTGACAATTCAATTTTAAGGTTTTCGATTTCTGTATTCAGATTTTCTAATCTTTTTTGAAGACCTTCAACTTCATCTTCTAAATCCTGTACTTCTAAAGGAAGTTCTCCTCTTATTGTACGTATTTTATCAATAGTTGAATCAATCACTTGTAACTCGTACAATGCTCTTAATTTTTCTTCTACTGTAGCTTCTTTCTTTGCCATATTAAAGGTAATTAATTGGGTTTGTATTTATTTCAGATAAACGAACGGCGAAATTAGTAATTTTTTTTGTAAGTATTTCATAAAATATTTCAGATGTAAATTGTTCACTTTCGTAATGCCCTATATCTGCAATAACTATTTTATCTTCTGCATCAAAAAATTGATGATACTTAAAATCAGCAGAAATAAACACATCTGCACCCGATGAGATGGCACTGTTTAATAAAAAACTACCCGAACCACCACACAAAGCCACCTTTTGTATTTTTTTTTCTTTCAATTTGGTATATCGAAGACTCCCTGCATTAAATGTTGTTTTTACTTGTTTTAAAAATGCTATTTCGTCGATAGGATTTTCTAAATCTCCAACAATTCCACTACCTATATTATAAGTATTATCTAATTGATAAACATCGTAAGCCACTTCTTCGTAAGGGTGAGCTTTGATCATTTCTTGAACAATTCCATCAACTCTTAACGATTCTGCCACAACCTCAACTCTTAACTCTTCTTCTTTTTGCAATTTTCCAATTTCACCAACAAAAGGAGTAGTAGATTCTCCTGCTTTAAATGTTCCAATACCTGTTGTATTAAAACTACACTCCGAGTAATTTCCAATAGCACCCGCACCAGCTTTAAACATGGCAACTTTTACCTCTTCAGCATGAGATACAGGACAAAAAACCACAATCTTTTTAAGTAGTTGATTCTTTTTAGATAAAATCTGAATGTTTTTTAAACCTAATTTTTCTGCTATTTTGAAATTTACGCCATTCACAACATTATCTAAATTGGTGTGAGCCGCATAAATGGCAATGTCATTTTTTATCGCTTTGATAACCGTTCGTTCAATATAATTTTTGCCATTAAGCTTTTTTAACCCCGAAAACACAATGGGATGATGGGCAACAATTAAATTACAGTTTTTATCTATCGCTTCTTGAACGACTTCTTCTGTGCTATCCAAACAAATTAACACCCCAGTAATAGCTTGGTTTTTATCCCCAACAATTAACCCTGCATTATCATAACTCTCCTGATAAGACAATGGAGACAATTCTTCTATTAATTGTATAACTTCTTTTATTTTCACATTGTTGATTATTAGTAAGTAACAAAGCTAATAAAAAAATGCCCCACAAATTGTGAGGCATTTTAAGTTTGAATATTAATGTTTAAGCCTTAGCAGCTTCTTCTTTAATTAAGTTAAGTGCTGAACCAGCTCTATACCAATCAATTTGTTGAGCATTGTAAGTATGTTTCAACATTATTGTTTCAGAAGAACCATCTGCATGAACCAATTCTAACGAAAGTGGTTTATTCGGTGCAAAATCTTTTAAGTCAATAAAGTTAAAGGTATCATCTTCTTTTATTTTGTCATAATCTGCTTCATTAGCAAATGTCAACCCTAACATACCTTGTTTTTTAAGGTTTGTTTCATGAATACGCGCAAAAGACTTAACAATAACTGCAACAACTCCTAAATGACGAGGCTCCATTGCAGCGTGCTCTCTTGAAGAACCCTCACCATAGTTCTGGTCTCCAACAACAATACTAGGAACACCAGCAGCTTTATATGCTCTTGCTGTTGCAGGCACTTCTCCTTTTGCTCCAGTTAACTGATTTACTACTTCGTTGGTAGCTCCACCAAAAGCATTAACTGCCCCAATTAAACAGTTGTTTGAAATATTATCTAAATGACCTCTATATTGCAACCAAGGACCAGCCATTGAAATGTGGTCGGTGGTACACTTACCTTGTGCTTTAATTAACAATTTAGCACCTGTAATGTTTAATCCATTCCAAGCAGGAAAAGCATCCAACAACTGTAATCTGTCTGATTTTGGATCAACCTTTACAGTTACTTTACTACCATCTTCTGCTGGAGCTTGATATCCATTATCATCCACCGCAAATCCTTTTATTGGTAATTCAAATCCAGTTGGTTCAGCCAATTTAACTGCTTCCCCTTTTTCATTTACTAATGTATCCGTAATTGGATTAAAATCTAGTTTTCCTGAAATTGCAACTGCAGCTACCATTTCTGGAGAAGCAACAAAAGCGTGAGTATTTGGATTACCATCAGCGCGTTTTGCAAAGTTTCTGTTAAACGAATGGATGATGGAGTTTTTTTCTTTTTTCTCTGCTCCTGGTCTATCCCACTGACCAATACACGGTCCACAAGCGTTGGTAAAAATTCTAGCCGATTCAAATTTATTGAACGTGTCAATTAACCCATCTCTTTTAGCAGTAAAATAAACTTGCTGAGAACCTGGATTAATTCCTAAAATAGCTTTCGGTTTTACACCTTTACTTACTGCATCTTCAACAATTGAAGCTGCTCTACTTAAATCTTCGTACGATGAATTGGTACAAGAACCGATTAAAGCCCACTCAATATCTGTTGGCCAACCATTAGCCGCTGCTTTTTCTTTCATTTCAGCAATTGGAGTAGCTAAATCCGGCGTAAATGGTCCGTTTAAATGTGGCGACAATGCAGATAAATCAATCTCTATTACTTGGTCAAAATATTTTTCTGGATTAGCATACACTTCATCATCACCAGTTAAATGTTCAGCTACAGCGTCTGCCAAAGCAACAACATCAGCTCTATCGGTTGCTTTTAAATATCTTCTCATTGAATCATCATACCCAAAAGTTGATGTAGTTGCTCCAATTTCAGCCCCCATGTTACAAATAGTACCTTTACCTGTTGCAGAAAGTGATTTAGCACCTTCGCCAAAATACTCAACAATAGCACCTGTACCACCTTTTACGGTTAAAATACCCGCAACTTTTAAAATCACATCTTTTGGCGCTGTCCAACCGTTTAATTTTCCTGTTAATTTAACACCTATTAATTTAGGCATTTTTAACTCCCAAGCCATACCTGCCATTACATCAACAGCATCAGCACCACCAACACCAATTGCAACCATTCCTAAACCCCCAGCATTAACTGTATGCGAATCGGTTCCAATCATCATTCCTCCAGGGAAAGCATAATTTTCTAATACCACTTGATGGATAATACCAGCACCTGGCTTCCAAAAGCCTATACCATATTTATCACAAACAGAACTTAAAAAGTTAAACACTTCGTTATTCTCATTTATCCCATCTTGTAAATCTTTCGTAGCACCAATTCTTGCTTGAATCAAGTGGTCAGCATGAGCAGTAGAAGGAACTGCTACTTTAGCCTTACCCGCTTGCATAAATTGCAACAACGCCATCTGCGCAGTCGCATCTTGCATTGCAACTCTATCAGGAGCAAAATCAACGTATGATTTACCTCTTTCGTGTGCAACTGTTGCTTCACCATTCCAAAGATGGGTGTAAAGAATTTTTTCGGAAAGTGTTAAAGGTCTTCCAACTACCTTTCTTGCTGCAGCAACCCTTAGTGGGTACTTTGCATAAACAGCTTTAATCATTTCAATGTCAAATGCCATAACAATTTGTTTAGTGGTTAATAAATAAATTTAAAAAACACAGCTTATTATGGATAAATTCTCTTGCCAACTTCACATTATCCCGGGTAGGATATCCCAACTTGCTGTTACGAAGCACAAATTTAAGCCTTTTTTAATTTTTTGCAATAATTAAGCATGAATTCTTTTTTATGCTTACATTTAAACTTAAAATCAGTGTTTTACCGATTTTTATTAAAAATCAAAAATGAAAAAAATAGTTGTTATTTTTCTTCTTATCTGTTCAACGAGTTCTTTTGCTCAGACTTATTTTCCTTTTCCTGATAGCGTTGGTGTTTGGAAACAAACATCTATCTATGATCAGATGTCTACCTATGGTTTTACACATTACAATATTTTTTTAAAGGGTGACACTAATATAAATGGTAACTCTTATAAAAAACTCTACACGTATTCCTGTGGGCAATTTATTTTACCATCAACGACTCAGACCCCCATCTTCAACTGCCCAATTGACACCTTAAATTCGCTATATTATGGAGCACTTCGAGAGGTAAATAAAAAAATATTATTTTTTCCAGATAGTCTATATAATTATACACGCAATTATAATTTCTGTTTCACAATTAATTCATCTCCTACAAGTTTTGATGAAGAACTTCTCTTATATGATTTTAATATTAGTATTGGAGACACTGTTGTATATGAAACTTTAGATAGCTTAAAAATGATAATTACCTCTATTGACAGTATTATAATCCAATCAGATTTTAGAAAACGGTACAATTATAATTTAATATCTAATTGGAGTTCGTCATGTAATCCTTTTGGTACTGGTTTAAATTATGTTGAAGGTATTGGTGATATTAATTCTGGATTATTTAGCTTGTTTATGTTTTATTTTGAAAATGCAGAATACATAAATTGTTTTGAAGATAATGAGGTTACCTTCTCTAATAATGGTGGATGTGTTACAAATAGTTTAAATGAAAATGTTCAAAAAAACAAATTAAAGATATATCCCAACCCAAGTTCAGATAAATTCTTTATTGAGTTAGAAAATCCTACTCCGACATCAATTCGTTTGTTTGATATAAACGGGAAAGAAATCTACTCAACCACTATTAATCAAGTTACATCTACAATTGATGTTTCGTCATTTAAACGTGGTTTATATTTAGTTAAACTTATTGATGAAAAAGGTACTACAAAATCACAACTGATAAGTATTTATTAATTCCATTTTATCGTTATTTCAACCATATCTTTTTATTATTTTTGTCGCTCAAAATTTAATAAAATGTACAGATCGCACACCAACGGAGAATTAAGAATTAACAACGTAAACCAAGAAGTTACCCTATGTGGATGGGTTCAGAAAAAACGCGATTTAGGCGCCATGACTTTCGTGGATTTACGCGACCGTTATGGAATTACTCAATTGGTGTTTTCAGAAAATCAAAGTGAACTTACGGCTAATTTAGGTCGTGAGTTTGTTGTTCAGGTTACAGGTAAAGTTGCCGAAAGACAAAGTAAAAACAACAACATCCCGACAGGAGATATAGAAATAATTGTTACCAACCTTACCATATTAAACAAAAGCAAAACCCCACCTTTTACCATCGAAAACGAAACGGATGGTGGCGAGGAATTACGTATGCAATATCGTTATTTGGATTTGAGAAGAAATCCTTTACGTAACAATATTGAATTAAGACACCGACTTTCTATTGAAGTTAGAAAATATTTAGACAGCATTAATTTTCTAGAAATCGAAACTCCTTACTTGATTAAATCAACTCCAGAAGGTGCTCGTGATTTTGTTGTGCCAAGTAGAATGAATCCAGGTCAGTTTTATGCTTTACCTCAATCGCCACAAACCTTTAAACAATTGTTAATGGTGAGTGGTTACGACAGGTATTATCAAATTGTACGTTGTTTTAGAGATGAGGATTTAAGAGCAGACCGTCAGCCAGAGTTTACTCAAATTGACTGTGAAATGGCTTTTGTAACTCAAGAAGATATTTTACAAACTTTTGAAGCCTTGATGGTTCATTTGTTTCAAGTTACTAAAGGAATTGATTTTGATTCATTTCCAAGAATGAGCTATGCTGATGCTATGCTGAATTATGGTTGTGATAAACCAGATATCCGTTTTGGAATGCAGTTTAATTACCTTACTGATATTGTTAAAAATAAAGGTTTTGCCATTTTTGATGATGCCGAAACAGTTATTGCTATAAATGCTGAAAATTGTGCTTCATTTACTAGAAAACAATTAGATGAATTAACTGACTTTGTAAAAAGACCGCAAGTTGGAGCTAAAGGCATGATTTATTTACGTTGCAACGAAGATGGAACATTCAAATCGTCAGTTGATAAATTTTACAGCGAAGACGAATTAAAAAAATGGGCATCAGCATGTAGTGCAAAAGCAGGTGATTTAATCTTGGTGCTTTCGGGTGATTTAGCAGCTGCACAAAAACAAATGAACGATTTACGTTTGCATTTAGGAAACCAATTGGGATTGAGAAACCCTGATATTTATGCTCCGCTTTGGGTGTACGATTTTCCTTTATTAGAATGGGACGAAGAAAGTAAGCGTTTCCATGCTATGCATCATCCGTTTACTTCTCCAAAAACTGAAGATTTAGCTTTATTGGATACTGACCCAGGAAAAGTTAGAGCAAATGCTTACGATTTAGTGTTAAACGGAACTGAGATTGGTGGTGGTTCTATCCGTATACACGATAGAGCTGTACAATCAAGAATGTTCGATTTATTAGGATTTACCAAAGAAGAAGCTCAAGCTCAATTTGGATTTTTAATGAATGCCTTCGAATATGGTGCACCTCCTCACGGTGGAATTGCTTTAGGTTTTGATAGGCTTTGTGCCTTATTTGGTGGACAAGAAACCATTCGTGATTTTATAGCATTTCCAAAAAACAATAGCGGACGAGATGTGATGATTGATGCTCCAGCAACAATCGATAATAAACAGCTCGACGAATTAAATATTAAAGTAACATTATAAAAAAAGCCGCTTAACGCGGCTTTTCTTTTATTCTTTTATTAGTTTCTCGGTATAGAGCTGATTTCCTTCTTTATCTTTTATTACCAAAAAATACATTCCACTTTTATAGTTTCCAATATTTATTTGTTTGGTCAAATCTTGAAAAAGTAATTTTCCGTCAACCGAATAAACTTCTACAAATTGTTGTTGACCTACAATATTTACTATACTTGTTGTTGGATTAGGGTAAACAGTATAATTAGATAAGTTGTTATTGTTAATTCCAACAGAGCATGGATTAGGGCAACTAGTGCTAAAAGAAGTTTGTGGGTCAATTAGTGTCCAATTTGTTGTAGACCAAGCAACATTATCGACTTCAATACAAGTAAGCGTTGGGTTGTCATAAGCATAAAAAAGTGTACTTGGTATATTAGTATTGTTCCCATTTTTTATATTTAAACACGTTAGTTGATTATTTCTACAATCAAAATTATATATAGATGAATTATTCGATAAATCTAGGCTAGTTAGTAGATTATTAGTACAATGGAAATCGGTTAATAATGTATTATGAGAAATATCTAATTCATTTAAAAGATTATTGTCACATCTAAACCGAACCAACAAAGGGTTTTGCGACAAGTCAATACTAGAAATTTGGGTTGACGAAAAAAAAAGATACTTAAGAAGTTTATTCTGAGTTATATCTATACCTGTTAAATAATTGCTTCCAAAGCTCAAAAAATTCAATAAAGGATTCTGAGATACATTTAAACTTGAAATAGGATTCAAAAAACATCTTAAATCATTTAAAATATGGTTTTGAGTCACATCTATATTAGTTATTAAATTGTTTACGCATTCTAAATACATCAATGTATAATTCTGTGAAACGTCTAAACTAGTTAGTTGTGTGCTAGTACAATTCAAATACCTTAAAGAATCATTTAATGTAACATTTAATTGACTTAACTGATTAACAGAACAATCTAAATACTTTAGATTAGTATTCTGTGTAACATCAATACTTGTAATTAAATTATTTGAAAAATTTATTGTATCTAGTATCACATTTTGAGACACATTAATACTTGTAATAAGATTATTCTGACAATTAAGATAAGTTAATAGAGTATTTTGATTAACATTCAAACTAGGTATTAAGTTGTCTCTACAATCTAAATGTGATAAAACTAAATTTTGACTAACGTCAATACTTTCTATACTATTATATGAACAATTGAGATGAGTTAAAGACGCAAAATCTTGAATCCCAGTTAAACTCAAAATATTTGACCAATTTACATTTAGATAGGTAACTGTATCAATATTAGCAGTTGTTACTTGACCATCTATAGATGAATCCAATCCTAACCAAATTAGAGCCTGTTCAAAATTGGCATCTGGTATAGCAGTTGTTTGAGCATTTGTCGAGCCTAAGAATATAAATAGTAGAAAAAAAGTAATTATTGTTTTCACACCTTATGCTTATAATTATTATTGAACAGTAAAGTTCATTTACTTAATCTTTAATCAACTTTTCTTTAAACAGTTGAAATCCCTCTTTATCTTTTATTACAACAAAATAAACTCCTTTATTGTATCCATTAAGATTAATTTGATTTGTATAATCTTTTACGATTTGCTGTCCTAAAACATCATAAACCTCAACAAATTGGTTTGTTTTTCCAAAATAAATATTGCCCTTTGTTGGGTTTGGATAGAGAGCAAACTTACTTGATGTTTCAGTATTTGAAACAAAAGTTCCTAAACAATAGGTAATAGTAGGAGCAATTGTTCCCAAATTAAAATCAATATAAGGGTATGATGGTGGAGGTGTTGCATCACAAAAATCAAATGCTCCAGTCATCGACCCTGAATTATATGAGGTATCCTGCATCGTAAAAGAACCCGTGCTTGACCCAGTTATCGTATTAAAATTATAAAAGCTATCTCCAATATCAAAGCTACCATCATTATTAAAGCTAGCAGTATTACTTAAACTATCTGCATTTAAAAAACTTACTGAAAGAGTAATTGTTCCTGTACTTGTATTGTTAAACACCTCATTGTTCCACATACTAACAGCTCCTACTATTGAGCCATTATTGGTAAAGTTCCCCATGTTGGTCATATCATCAAAACTCAATGCATTATTGTTGGTAAATACACCATTAATATAATTGGTGAATTGTAACCACTCAATAGCACCATTATTGGTAAATAATCCATTATTTGTAGCACTATCGGCTTTAATTAACCCATTAGAAAAATTAGTAAAAGTTCCATTATTATACATGCTATCAACAACGGTAGTCAACCCTTGTATTGTACCATAATTTTTCAATATACTATCATTAAAGAATGTCATTATTCGCAAATTATCATTATTGCTAAATTCTCCATCATTATACAAACTATCAACTCCTTGCATTAGTGAATTATTGGTCAAATAGCCAAAATTTGCAACTCTTTTCACATTTAAAACTCCTGAATTTACAAAACTACCTGAACTAATTAGAATTGAACGTAAAGTAACAATACCGCTACTACTAAATTGTGCTGAAGGACCATTCAACCAGATGTCTCTACCAAATGAATCATTAATTAAACTTCCTAAAACAGAAATTGTTCCTGAAGTATATGCAAAACTTGTATCCAATGTAACCACATGACTTATAGTAACATTATCACCAGGAATAGGGACTCCAATAGGTGTCCATGTAAAAGGATTCATCCAATTGCCGTTTGCAGCGGAAGTATAGTTTGTTGCATCAGCATTGAACGTGAATAAAATTAACGACAACACTACAAAAAAGTATTTTCTTATCATATTTTTAAGTTTAAAGTTTTGACTAAAGTAATGAAAACTAAATTATTACATTATGCTCTTTATCATAAATTATTCATCTTTAGAATGATTCTAAATAAAGCTAACTGATTGAATCATATTTTATTAAAATCTTGTAACTTCGCATTCTAATTTAATTTGATGAGTAAAACAATAGAAATAATGGCTCCTGCTGGATCGTTTGATTCATTAATGGCAGCTATACAAGGACGAGCAGATTCTGTTTATTTTGGAATTGAGCAATTGAACATGCGTGCAAAAGCAGCAAACAATTTTACGTTCGACGATCTCGAAACCATTGCTAAAATTTGCAAGGAAAATAATGTTCGTTCATACCTGACCTTAAACACTATTATTTACGACCACGACTTGTCGTTGATGAAACGTATCGTTGACAAATCAAAAGCTGCTGGAATTACTGCAGTTATTGCATCCGACCAAGCCGTAATAAATTACGCTCACTCTGTTGGTTTTGAAGTTCACATTTCTACTCAAACCAACGTTACCAATTTAGAAACCATTAAATTTTTCGCTCATTTTGCTGATGTTATGGTGTTAGCTAGGGAATTAAGCTTAATTCAGGTAAAAAGCATCACTGATGGAATTATTAAAGATGATGTAAGAGGTCCATCAGGAAATTTAGTTGAAATAGAAATTTTTGCACATGGAGCATTATGCATGGCTGTTTCTGGCAAGTGTTATTTGAGTTTACATACTAACAATTCTTCTGCAAACAGAGGTGCTTGTGTACAAAATTGCAGAAGAACTTACGAAGTAAAAGACGAAGAAGGAAATGAACTGTTGATTGACAATGAATACATCATGTCGCCTAAAGATTTATGTACGATTGGATTTATTGACGATATTATAAACGCAGGAGTAAAAGTGTTAAAAATTGAGGGAAGAGGTCGAGCTCCAGAATATGTTAAAACAGTTACTGAATGTTATCGTGAGGCTGCCGATGCATTTTTAAACGGAACCTATACGAAAGAAAAAATTGAAGGTTGGAATCAAAAATTAGCAACCGTATACAACAGAGGCTTTTGGGATGGTTATTATTTAGGACAAGAACTTGGTGAATGGTCGGAAGGACATGGTTCTCAAGCTACAACCAGAAAAAAATACATTGGTCATGGAGTTAAATATTTTCCAAAAATCAATATTGCCGAATTTAAACTCGAAGCTCATTCATTAAGTATTGGCGATAAGGTTTTAATTACAGGACCATCATCAGGTGTTATAGAGACTACTATAAAAGAATTAAGAGTTGCTGATAAATCAGTAAAAAAAGTGGAAAAAGGAATTAATTTTTCTACACCTATGGATGAAATAATCAGAGCATCAGATAAACTATATAAAGTTATTGACGCCGAATGATTCGCATAATTCATCAGCGCGACAAATGTATTGGATGCAATTATTGTGTCGAAATAGCTTATGACAGGTGGCGTATGTCTAAAAAAGACGGCAAATGCACTTTAATTGAAGGAAAAAACAAAAAAGGATTTTACACTGCTGTTGTAGGCGACGACGAATACATAGCAAATGTTAATGCTGCCAAAGCTTGCCCAGTTAAAATCATTAAAGTTGAGAAAGTAAAATAAGTCTTTAGTCCACAGTTATAGCTCATTCGGCTAAAACAAACCAATAAACCCTTTAATTTTAGAAAGTTTTAATACTTTTATAACTTAAATTCAAAATCGATTAAGCTTCATGTCTTCTATTTTAGTTATTGGTTCATCTGGTCAAATAGGCACCGAATTAGTTGAAGAACTTCGTAAAATTTATGGCAACGATAACGTTATTGCCTCAGATATTAAAGAACCTCCAACCAATAACAATGGCCCTTTTGAAATTCTAAATATTTTAGATAAAAATCAGTTACTTGAAATAGTAAAAAAACATCAGGTAAAAGAAATTTATTTGTTAGCAGCGTTATTGTCTGCTACAGCTGAAAAAAGCCCAGAATTTGCATGGGAGCTGAACATGAATAGTTTATTTCACGTATTAAATTTAGCTAAAGATAAAATAATAGACAAAGTATATTGGCCAAGCTCCATAGCTGTTTTTGGACCAACAACACCTAGAGAAAATACTCCTCAATATACCATAATGGAGCCTAGTACAGTTTATGGCATTAGTAAACTTGCTGGAGAACGTTGGTGTGAATATTACCACCAAAAATATGGTGTTGATGTTAGAAGCATTCGTTACCCAGGGTTAATAGGCTATAAATCATTACCAGGCGGAGGGACTACTGATTATGCTGTAGACATATTTCATCAAGCTATTACTACCAATAAATATGAGTGTTTTTTAACAGAGCAAACAGCTTTACCAATGATGTATATGTCTGATGCCATAAAAGCTACCATACAAATCATGCAAGCCCCAACAGATTGCATTAAAATTAGATCAAGTTATAACTTAGCTGGCATTTCTTTTACTCCAAAACAAATTAGCGAAGAAATAAAAAAACATTTACCCAATTTTACCATTTCATATAAAGAAGATTTTAGACAAAAAATTGCTGATAGCTGGCCTAAAAGCATTGATGACACAAGGGCTCAAACAGATTGGAATTGGTCTCCAAATTATTCACTTGAAAGTATGACAATTGATATGATAAAAAATTTGGAACAATTATTGAAACTAAAAAAGTAAAACTACGTAATAAGTGTTTGAAGCTGTTTAATCGAAGAAAAACTTTATTTCAGCTAAATATTAAAAAAAGTAGTTAGATTAATTTATATATTTATTTTTGCAAAATTGTTTATACTTATTCGAATGAAAAAAATATTATACATTCTTCTCCCCATATTTGTTTGCAGCATTAGTACTGCACAGTCCGCCCTCAAATACGAGGTGGTAAATGGCGACACTATAAACGTAATTGACGAAAACAATCTTAAGCAAGGTTTTTGGAGGATTTTTGGAAAAATGAAAAAATTACCTGGTTATGAACCAGATCAAGTTGTTGAAGAAGGGAACTATGAAAATAGTAGAAAGCAGGGCTTGTGGAAAAATTTCTTTCCAAGTGGAAAAGTAAAAAGTGAAATCGCTTACGTTAATAGTAGACCAAACGGAACATATAAAACTTACTTTGAGAACGGGCAAGTAGAAGAAGAAGGTAATTGGGAAAACAACCGAAATACAGGAGGATTTAAACGTTACCATGAAAATGGGAAAACAGCCCAAGAGTTTGTATTTAACGAATCAGGAAAAAGAGATGGAAAACAAGTATACTTTTATGAAAATGGACAGGTAATGATAGAGGCTGATATTGTAGCAGGTAAAGAAAAATTTGTAAAAGAATACTATGAAGACGGATCTGTTAAAGCCGAAAAATCATTTATAGATGGGGAACTTGATGTTGCAAACACGAAAGTTTACGAACCAAAAACTCCGAATAAAAATAAAGAAGCTGAAGAATTAGCTAAAGCTCCTGTTAAAATTGTTAAAGCGGACAAGAATGACGAAGTAAACTCTGGTTCTTTCAATGGTAATGGTCAACACACTATGTACAACAAAGACAAACAACTATCTAAAGTTGGTTTCTTTGAGAACTATCGATTAATGGATGGTTTGCTATATAAATATGATAATAACGGTATATTATATGCTATTGAAAAATATAAAGCTGGAAGACACATTGGTAACGCACCACTTCCAAAAGAATAAATAATTTAGAATTAAAACAAAAAACCCGACAACATAACTTGTCGGGTTTTTTGTTTCATCCATAACATGAAAAAATTTACTTTTACAAAAAATTGAAAACGGATGTCACAAAATCAATTATTCATATACAACAGTTTATCGGGAAAAAAGGAAAAATTTGAACCCATCAATCCTCCATTTGTTGGGCTGTATGTTTGTGGCCCAACCGTTTATAATGAAGCTCACCTAGGAAATATCAGAACCTTTTTAACTTTTGACATTGTTTATCGGTACTTAACACATTTGGGATATAAAGTTAGGTATGTAAGAAACATTACTGATGTTGGTCATTTAGTTGATGATGCTGATGCTGGAGAAGATAAAATTGAGAGAAGGGCAAGGTTTGAGAAAATTGAGCCAATGGAAATTGTTCAGAAATACACCAACAGTTTTCATCAAACCACCCAATTATTTAATCTTAAAAACCCTGATATTGAGCCTTCTGCTACAGGTCATATTATAGAGCAAATAGAATTAATTGAAAAAATTATTGCCAATGGTTATGGCTATGAAAAAAATGGTTCAGTATATTTTAATGTAAAAAAATATACTGAAAAGTATAATTATGGTGAATTATCTGGAAGAAAAATAGATGAATTATTAGAACAAACTAGAGAAAATTTGGAAGGTGGTGACGAAAAAAGGTTTTTTGCCGATTTTGCTATATGGAAGAAATCATCTCCTGAAACCATTATGAAATGGAACTCTCCTTGGGGAGCAGGTGTGCCTGGCTGGCACTTAGAATGTTCTGCAATGAGCACAAAATATCTTGGAGAACAATTTGATATTCATGGAGGAGGGATGGATTTAAAATTTCCACATCACGAATGTGAAATTGCTCAATCGGTAGGGGCAGGAGGAAAAACTCCTGTAAAATATTGGATGCATGGGAACATGTTAACTGTGAATGGTTCTAAAATGAGTAAATCGTTAGGCAATTCATTTTTGCCTTTAGAACTAATTTCTGGTAGCCATCCATTATTAGATAAGGGTTACGACCCAATGACTGTTCGTTTTTTCTTTTTGCAAGCTCAATACCGAAGCACTGTTGATTTCTCTAATGAAGCACTTCAGGCATCTGAAAAAGGTTTAAAAAGACTATTAACTGGCATTAAAACTCTTAACTCTATTAATCCAGCAAAAACAACATCATTTGATGTCTCTTCCATTATTGAAAAATGCGAAGCGAGTATGAATGATGATTTTAATACTCCAATTACCATTGCCAACTTGTTTGATGGACTAAAATATATTAACCTACTTAAAGAAGGAAAAGAGACCATTACAACAGAAGATTTAGAAAAACTAACAAATCATTATTCAATTTTTGTTTTTGATATTCTTGGGTTAATGCCTGAAAAAGAAAAATCTAACCCTGAATTACTTGATAATACTCTTAGTATTATCCTCGAATTAAGAAAAAAAGCCAAAGAAAATAAAGATTACTCAACTTCAGACTTTATAAGAGATGAGTTGAATAAAATACAAATCACTCTTAAAGACACCAAAGATGGCACTACTTGGGAAATTGAAAATTAATTTTTTAGTTGTAATATCAATTTGCACTTTACTGTTTGCTTGCGAAGGAGAAAAACCGACAAAGCAACCAGCTCCTAAAACCAACAATACAACTATTTTAGCACCTAAGTTAGAACGACCTAATTTTGATGCTGATTCTGCTTATTTATTTATTAAACAACAAGTTGACTTTGGTCCTCGATTTCCAAACAACGATGCTCACTCAAAATGTGCTAATTTTTTAAAAAATAAACTTAGCGAATATGGTTTAACAACTGCAATTCAAGTAGGAAGTGCTAAAACATTCAATAATAAGAATATTACTATTAAAAATATTATTGGAGAATATAATCCTGAAGCAAAAAAAAGAATTTTACTCTTTGCTCATTGGGATTCCCGCCCTTTTGCCGACCAAGATACCAAAGACTTAACCAAACCAATACTTGGAGCTAACGACGGAGCAAGTGGCGTAGGAATATTAATTGAAGTTGCTCGTCAGCTAAGTATTAAAAAACCAAACATTGGTGTTGATATCATCTTTTTTGATGCAGAAGATTATGGTCAGCCAAATTCAGCGATGACCATGATGGATTCTGACAGTTGGTGTTTAGGCTCGCAATATTGGGCAAAAAACTTACACAAACCTAATTATAAAGCCGATTTTGGTATTTTACTGGACATGGTTGGTAATGCTAACGCATTATTTACTCAAGAAAGTATTTCAATGAAATATGCCCCAAATATTGTTGCTAAGGTATGGAACACTGCTGCAGAATTGGGTTATTCAAATCATTTTGTAGCAGAACAAACATTTTTTGTAGGCACTGATGACCATAAATATGTAAATCAAATTGCCAACATTCCGAGTATAGATATTATTCATTACGAAAGAAGCACAGGTAATTTTCACCAAAGCTGGCACACCCATAATGATAATATGGAAGTAATAAGTAAACCTTCGCTATCTGCTGTTGGAGAAACTCTATTAGCTGTAATTTTCAAAGAATCTGAATAAAAGTAAATTTTATTTGTATTTATAATATATTTTTATATACATTTGTAACTTAAATTGTAATCAATAACCAAACAAATAAACTTAATCAAAATGAAAAAATTACTTTCAATGATCATGGTTGCTGCAATGTTTTCTTTAGTTGCTTGTGGACCATCAGAAGAAGAAAAAGCTGCTGCTCAAGCTGAAGCTGAAGCTGCTGTTAACGATTTAATGAACACTTTAGAAGAGGCTACAGAAGAAGCTACTGCTGAAGTTGAAGCTACTGAAGAAGCTCCAGCTGAAGAAGCTGCTACTGAAGAAGCTGCTCACTAATTATTCATTACTGAATAAAAAAAGGGTGAAATCTAAGATTTCACCCTTTTTTTATTCCATTTTTTTACTGTAAAACCTCAGCAACCACAAAAGTACTCCCTCCAATAAAAATCAAATCATGTTTATTGGCTGTTTTTTTAGCCTCCTCGTATGCATTTTTAACAGAGCTATAAGCATTACCATTCAATCGATAACTTTTCGCTTTATTTTTTAGTTCATTCACATCTAATGCTCTAGGTATTTTTGCCTGACAAAAATAATACACTGCATTTTTAGGCAATAACTCCAAAACAGAATCAATTTCCTTATCATTTACTGCCCCTAAAACAAAATGTAACTTATTATAAGTTAATGATTCCAATTGACTTACAACCTCTCTGATTCCAGCTTCATTATGCCCAGTATCGCAAATAATTTTTGGGTCTAACCCTAATGTTTGCCACCTACCCATTAAACCCGTATTTCTCACAACATGCAGTAATCCACTTTTTATCTGTTCATCTGAAATAGCAAACTCTAGTTTCTTTAATTCATGAACTGATGCCAATACAGTTTTGATGTTTTTTTTCTGATAACTTCCTTTTAAATCAGATTCTAATCCTTGCTGAATAATTTGATCTGCAAAATAAATTGCTGATCCTAATTCCTTTGCTTTAGAAACAAACACATGCTTTATCTCGGGTTGTGTTTCCCCAATTATTATGGGGACATTTTTTTTTATTATTCCCGCTTTTTCGACTGCAATTTTCTCTAAAGTATCGCCCAAAAATTGCATATGGTCTTTACCAATATTAGTAATGATAGAAATTTCAGGAATAATTACATTTGTTGAGTCTAACCTACCTCCAAGTCCAGTTTCTACAACAGCAATATCAACCTTTTGGTTCGAAAAATAGTCGAATGCCAAACCTACTGTCCATTCAAAAAATGATAGGTTTATTTTTTCAAAATCTTTCTTGTATTTCGTAACAAAGTCAACTACTTCTTGTTCGGAAATCATTTCTCCATTAATCTTAATTCGTTCTCTAAAATCTATTAAATGAGGAGAAGTATATAATCCAACTGTATAACCCGCCTCTTGTAAAATAGACGCTAGCATGTGTGAAGTAGAACCTTTACCATTGGTACCCGCAATGTGTACTGATTTAAAATGATGCTGAGGATTCCCCAACAAATTACACAACTCGATGGTATTAGACAAATCAACCTTATAGGCAGATGCTCCAATACGCTGAAACATGGGTAATTGACTAAATAAATAATCTAATGTTTGCTGATAGGTCATTAATTGAGAATAAAAACAAAGGTCATTTGTCCTTTTTGGTCAGCAACTAATTCTGGTTTAGCATTAAATTTGGTTTTTAATGCCGCCTCTACAGCTTTTTTATACAAAATAGGACTTGTGGTGGTAGAACCTCTACCTCCTGGAGTAGCTTTTATTACTTTACCATATTTATCTACAACAATATCCACAACTACTTTACCTTGTTCTTGCGAGTTATCTTCAATTTTAGGCATACTCAACAAGTTTCTTCCAGACAAAGAATAAGTAACTCCATTGCCAACACCTCCACCTGTATAATTACTGCTATTAACATCCCCCTCTAAACTCCCTTGGTTTCCAGGATTTCCAGTCTCACCCTCATTACCAGATTGCCCTCCAGAATTATTAAAAGCATTTAATGCTTCTGATAAGTTTTGACTTGTACTGTTTTGAGTTGTATTGGTTGTTTGAGTTGTGGTGGTAGTTGTAGCGTTAACATTAACTGTTGGCGTAGTGTTTTGAGTTAAAATTTGTTGCTCAGCAGGAGAAGAACTACTTGCAGCATTATTTGTTGCTTCATTCGATTCACTTTCAGATTCAGATAATTCTTCTGTTGGATTATCTCCCATACCATCTTCACTATTTCCAAAATTGATGGTAATTCCTTCTTCAGGTGGTGGCGGATCAGGGTAAGTCATTCCTACAAATAAAAACAACAACAATAACAATGCATGAAACAGTATTGTTCCAATCAATCCAGCTCTGTTATTTTTTTCTTTTATGATTTGCATTTTATTGTATAGATGAAATTTTCATAAAATTCCATAAAAACTACTGAGGCGCTGTAGCTAAAACAAGCTTATACTTATTTCTGTTTGCTATATCCATTACTTTAACAGCCTCTTCTATGGGCACTGATTTTTCAGCATGTAAAATAACACCAGGCTCAACTTCTCCAGCCAATTGTTGCTGCAATATCCCTTCAATACTTTCAAAAGCAACTTTATCCTGATTTACATAATATTCCAATTCTTTAGTTATCGAGACAGAAATTGTCTGTTTACTTAACGTTTTACTCGAACTTTTTGGAAGTAATAACTTCAACGCATTTGGACTAATTAACGTAGAAGTTATTACAAAGAATATAAGCAACAAAAACACAATGTCTGTCATACTTGACATACTGAAATTGGTACTTACTTTATTTTTTGATCGTATTGCCATTATGCCGCTGGTTCGTGTAAAATATCTAAAAATTCAGTTGTTCTAGCTTCCATTACAAATACTATTTTTTCTACTTTGGCTACTAAAATATTGTATGCTACATAAGCAATAATACCTACAATTAAACCAGCCACAGTAGTTATCATTGCGGTATAAATACCTTGTGAAAGCATTTCAACATCAATATTACCTCCAGCTGAAGCCATTTTATGGAAAACCATAATCATCCCGATTACTGTACCAAGAAAACCAATCATTGGAGCAGCCCCAGAAATTGTTGCAAGAGTAGAAAGATTTTTTTCCAATTTATTTAACTCTAATTTACCTGTTGTTTCAACTGCAGTTCCAATATCACTTAAAGGCTTTCCAATTCTGTTTATACCTTTTTCAATCATCTTAGATATTGGCGTTTGATTCATTTTACATAAACTCTTTGCTGCATCAATTTTTCCATCAAGGATAAAATCTTTAATCTGATTCATAAAGTTTGCATCTTCTTTACTCGCTTTTGCAATCGATAAAAACCGTTCAACAATGATATAAACTGCAATTATTGATAAAACCAATAGAGATATCATAATAATGTTTCCTCCAATACCGCCAGATGAAACTAATTCCCAAATTGATAATGTTTTTTCAGTTGTTATAGGAGATGGAACAGTTTGAACAGGCGTATTTCCAACACTAATTTGCAATAAAATTTGACTTAACATAGATAGTTGTTTTTATTAGCTAAAATACTATTAAAGCACCCCTCCCACTTTTCAATGTGAGTTAAATTGTAAACACCTATTTGTTAGCTTTTATTGTGTTGGGTGATTTTTTGTCTTTTTACTCAAACCAAACCTTTTCGCAACAAAAATCCTAAAACTCCCAAGACCTGGTGTAAATTCAAAATTTTTAATTGCTATTGTACCTCGTGAAGAATAAAATGATGTTCCAATTGCAAAATCGTTTTTTTCGTAGCCTATTGCTGCTCGAAACATCACCCTGCTAGAAACTCCATTTGTAGTTTCTAATGGTCGCGTTTGAACACCATTAGAATCTATTTTAAAGGTTTCTATCTTTATTTGTTTTCGCCCTAACCCAGGCATAAGTGTTAAATTCAAAAAAAAACTTGGTGAAATGACTAATGTATATGAATATCCAAAAGACACCCCAAAAGAAGTTGAATTGTATGCATAAATTGGAAATGAATCTCGAGCGTTAATTAATAGACTATCATTAGGCACAAAACCCCCATCCGATGCTGCTGCATCTAAATTAAAATAAATACCACCTAACAAACTACCTGCACTCTTTATTTGCTTTGCATTTCTTACGTATGGGGCACTATATGAAAATTTATTGTGGTTAAATATATAAAAAGAAGTAGCCCCAATCGCATATTGTTGCATTTTTGGAAGCTGTGGTAATGTGTCAGACCTCCATGTTGTAAAATTGTTTGGATTATCCAAATGGAAACCTGTGTAATGCTGAAAAAACACATCAGCTCCAATTCTTCTAGAATAAATGTTTAACTGCAAATCTAATTTAGAAGTATTGCCTTTTCTTGCTTTTTCTTGTTGATTTGGAGGTAATCCAATACCAAGTTCCAACCCTAACCACTTATAGTTAAACCCAGCGGTTAAGCTAACCTGTCCCAAAGGTTTTATCTGCAATTCTTTATTATCACTTTTATTTTTAATAGTTAAATCAGAAAAAGTAGAATTTATCCCAGTCGTTATTAATAGTTTATGAGATAAGTTCTCATAATAAACAATAGAATCATTATCAGTAAAGGAATTAGTTGAATAACCATTTTGAGATAAAACAAAGGATGTTAGAAGAATACAAAAAACTAAATATTTCATTTTAAGGTTCAATTATCTAAATAAATACATTTTACCAAAACCCTTTTTGAAATATTGGTCAGCTTCTGTTTCTCTTAATTCAATATCAGATGAATTAATTTTTGTGATTACTCGATAAAGGTATAATCCATTTGCTAATCTATCACCATAAGTATCCGTTCCATCCCACGTAAAATCGCTAATGTTTCTACCAATGTTTATTGGTCCAAATTCATCCTTATGTATCTCACGAACTACTTTTCCAGTAACGGTCATAATCTGTATTTTAAATATTTCAGGAATAGTACTACCTGTTAATGTAAACACAAATTTTGTAGCTGTCGAAAATGGGTTAGGATAATTCAGCAAATTAGTAATAGTCGATTTATTAATCACTTCGAACTTTATTAGATAATCAAACGTACCAGATTGATTGTTAGACTTATCAGCTCCTTGAACTCGAAGTTGATAAATCCCATCTACTGGGAAATTACCTTTGTATATAATTTTAGATTTGTTTTTGGGTAGTGAAGCAGGAATAAACTGCATTTCATTTAAACCACCCGCATTAAAATACTTTCTTTGTTCTAGTCCATCAGGCGATTTGATGTAAATGGCATAAGTTGATGTATCATCCAATGCTAAATATTTGTTTTCATCTGTTAACTCAATTACAATTTCTGGTTTAGACGAAACAATATCTCCATTTAAAATGTGAACACCATCAAAGGTTACATCTAAAATTGGATTGATTTTATCGACTCCTACATAAAATGGTATTTGTGCAACATTATTAAAATGGTATTTTTCTAATTGGTCGCTGTTGGGATTTACATCAACCAACAAATAATTTAACCCAGGATAACCATAGGTTGAAAACTCTATATCAGCAATTATAACACTATCTGCCAATAGGGGTTTTTGGCGAGCATAAGGTATTGAGGTAATTTGATTGTTTTTATCTAATACCGAAAACGATATTAACAAACTATCCATATCATGTCTGCTAATGTTTTTAACCGCAATTGACAATTTTACTTTATCACCTTCCTGAATGGTATCTTTGTAAAAACTATAATAAATTGTTGGGTCTAAGGCACATTCAGGAATATCTTCATAAGTAATTTGCCAACGACGTAATTGCGGAGCTGTAAAATCTGTATTATCCGATAAATAAGTATTCAACTTCATGAAAGGAAACTGAGCTGCATCTATTCGATCAGTTAATCGAATATCAGTTGAATCGGTTGGTAAATTACTAATCAAAAGTGTTTCATTCCCTAAGTTATCTATACCATATACATTCAAAATTGAACTATCTTGAGACGGATTTTCCAAATGAGTAGTTTGCCAAGATAAGGTATCCCAGCTTAGCACAGGACCTAAAATCTCGGAATATATATTGGCGTAATTGGCTACAGAAGTCATTACCATAGAACCCGTTAATGCTTTATGACTAATCGAATCACCAATAACCTCTACTACATTAGACGGGCTACCTTTTTGGGCAATAAATATAAATGGTAAGCTATCTTGAATAGTCGGTAAATTAATTGCTCCTAAATTTTGAAAAGCAGTTCTTAAATTGTTTGGCATTGGTAAATAATAGGAAAAAGATTTGTAATACCAAGTCCATACTACGATATAATGACCAATGGGAACACTATCGTTTAACATACTCGCTAATGATTCCATCTCTAAAAATGGGGGATTTGGGTCATTATGTCTAAAAATAAAAAATTCTGGTTTATCATTACTTCCTGGGTAATTAGTTTGCCCAAAATCATATTCATCTGCTCGCCAAGGTTTTAGAGTTAAACCATCAACTACACCTACATGAAGTGCAGCGTAAACCTGCGAACCACCAAAAGCTACCACTCCAGCATCTATTAAATATTTAGTATCATAAAGCTCACTAATTTCCGCGGCACCATAGGTTTTCGCACTCAATTGCTTAACATTGGGAGAAAATTCAAATTGTCTGGTTGCTCTATTGTGCTTTAAAAACTCATACTCATCATTTTCAAATTGAAAAAAATGTGCTTGTTCCCAACCTTCTTTTCCATCGATGTATTGAAAAGAGCTGTTTCTCCATTTATAACCTGTTGCATCCACAGAATCTTTTCCTACTCTCCAGAAATACACGGTACTATCAGGCATATTCTGTAAAAGATTTGGCTGCCAAGAAACAACGCCTCCAGCATGATAAACCATAGTTGATTCTTTAATGGGACTATTAAAATAATCGGTGGTATCTATTTCAAAAATATAGTTCTTGGCTGGTTCAAATGGAAATGCTGTTGATGCTTGTAAAGTTATTCCCTGATTTGGAACAATAGCATATTTATAAGGATAGATGGGGATAATCTCCCCAGAACTAATGTCTAATGAAGTAGTTACTTGATTATTTGTTTCAAAAATTTCATCTATATCACTTAATGCATCAACATAAACACTTATCCCATTAGTGCCAAGTCCACGAATTAAATCTACAGGAAGAGTAAAACTTATTGTATCCTTGTATTGAGGTGCTTGAATAAATTTAACATAGGTGGTATCACCAAAACTCGGGGTATTGAATGGAAAAACTCGTGTAAGTTCAACTGCTATTAAGGTATCGATAGACTTGCCCAAATTAGAAATAACGATATTTACTTTAAACGAATCCAAATCAGATGTAACAAGAGTTGGCGTAAAGAAAACCGAACTGTTTTGAATCATATAATCAGGTTTTTCATAAGAATTTAAAGCAATAGATGGGTCTCCATGCAATGTCATCCCTAACGTGGTAGATGTTACTAATGGGTTTGTACCAGGTCCTTGTATCGCTTGTATTGTATTTTTGATATGACGACCAACACTACCTCCATAATTATATGTCGATAAATTTCTATAAAACTCAGCCGAATAAGAATTTAGACGTGCAGCCTCACCAAAATCTACCGATGCCAAGAACCCTATTACGCCTTTATTATCAATCAACACATACTTTTCACTCACACTATTTGCGGATGGTAAATGAATATCTCCAGCCAAACATGCATTACCTAATAAAAAAGGATATTTCCCATTTTGATTAGGCCATAACGAAGGGTCATCAAGATTTTGATCAAACCCTCCAGTAGCTGAGGCATGACCAAAAAATGTCATTAATGCCGCACCATTACCAATGTGTTGTTTTATAGAATCAGACATGGTTGTTTGTATAGGTGCTGTTGACGTTTTAGCAAACGAGTAAACATTACCTCCAAAATAATCATCCTCAACGGTATTTTTATACCCATTCAGATATGACATAAATAAATTTGCTGAGCCAGCATCATCACCTCCAGCAAAATGCAATACTTTTTTCATCCAATCCGTTTCACCATAAGGCGATGAAAATTGATTAGGAATGGGATTTTCATGTTGCATTACTTTGTTTAGATATAAACTAACATGTAAACCTGTTTTAGCAGAAACCCTACCCATTGGTATAGGTGATTCTGTAATGGTACCATTTAATCCAGCAGTAAGCATCATATCCGAAGCTGGGTGACCAAAAGAAGGAACTAAATTTTGAGTGAAATTAACACCACTTCTTGCCTCGTTCGACTTTATTGATTTTCCTAAAAGGAATAAATAGTTCGGTTGGCTCGTCCAATTATCCAAAACGTAATCAACAAATCCTCGTATTGAATAAGGGTGTTTTTCAATTCCATAAGCGAATTGATCATACAACTCATCAATACTTACTACATAACTGTTTTGCGGATTTTTAAAACTACTTTGACGATAACTAGCGTAAGTATTCGCTTCGGCTAAAAGAGAGGCATGGGTTATTATTATAAAAGCAGTATCAACGCTTGTGCTATAATCGGTAAAAAAGCCAGTAGAATTTATTGGAGTTAGTGTGGTAATATTTTTTATTTCTGATTCGCGATAAACAATACATTCTTTTTTATTTCCAGCATTAGGTATTAGACATTGAAAACTTGAAGAAGAATCAGCAATGTTTATCCTTTTTGCATTGGTTAAATCATAAAAAATGATTTTTCCTGCACCAGCAAAGTTTGTAAACTGAAATAACGATTTTGCATTTATTAAATCATCTTCAACATACATTTTTTCGAACTTAGTAACACCTTCTAAATCGGTAGTATGAGGATAATTTAATTGAGTATAAGCCACCGTTTGTTTTCCAACAGAAGAACCTAAGTCGTTGATACTATTATAAGTAACAGTTGTAGAGGATAAAACATCTCCAATTGGAATACCAACTTCCAAATCAATTTTTTGATATCCTTCAAAAATTGTGTCAATAGTAGTAGAGCCAAGTTGAACCCTTAAATGTTGATCTGGTAAAACAGAGGAAAAATCTGAAGCCCCTATCACTGTAGTTTTTAGTTTAGCATTACCTGCCAAACCATAAGCATTAAGTGTGTTTAATGCTTTTGCTGTAAATCCATTCAAAGTATAAGGCGCATCAAACCAACCTTCAGCAGGGTCGTAACCGAATTGATTTTCCGAGGTATTTCCTATTAATAATGTTTTACCCCAAAAATAAGAAGTTGAATATACTTTTGTAACTTCCTTCTCAAAATATGGTGTCGGTGCATAAACGGAATAATTGGTATCGTTTTCAACTGTAAATCTTGAATTTGCAATTGAGTTGTTCCAAGTTAAAAAATAATTTATCGTATCATTAATTAAACTATAATAAGGGTTTGGTTGATTTGCCACACCTCCATAAAATCCCTCGTCAAACCAACCATCATTTTTTTTACCATAAAACTCGATGAAATCTCCAGTATTAAATATTCCATCATTTTCACCACTAACAAACAATGGAATCTCTTGCCCCCTTGCAAAAACTTGAATATTTCTTGGGTCAATCGAATTAATTGGAACTCCAGCATTAAACAATGCAAGAGAATCTATACGATAAAGATTATTTGATGATACTTTGAACTTGTAATACTGCTGAGAATAATTAATCCAACTATTATAATAAGGTTGAGCAAATGAATTGAACGAAAAAAACACCAACAATACGAAGGAAATTTTTCTAACGAATTGATATGTAAACTCTTTTTGCTTCAATCTATTTGCTTTAAAATAGAAAATTACAAAAATTAACAGATATATTATTGTTGTTTTGGTTCTTTAGCATGAACAATTTTGTTGAAATCGAACTTCAACGAAAAGATATTGGAATATAACGCCTCAGATTGGTCACCAATATCCGACAATGCATAATCTAACGAAACTCCTTTAAATTTAATTCCTATACCAAAATTGGGTTGATAAGAAATTTTGTCGTTTGCATAAATGTCCGTTACCTTTTGGAAATTACCAACCCCAAATCTCAAAAATATCAAATTATCGTATCCAACTTCAACACCCATGTGCGGGTCAATACTAACAGGATCTCCAGTAATTAAAACATTTCTTTTACCATCGGTTGATAAATCAAAATTTATTTCACTCAATGCATTAAATTTTTTACTGATTCTGATATTTTTTGCAACACCCAAAATTACTTTTGGCAATGTAACTTCGGTAGAGTTTTCTGGAATTTCGTTGCCAGTGGCTTCAAAAACATCAATTGTCTCCTCATCCAACGAAAAACTCCACGCATTAAAGGTAGATGTTACGTCTCTTGCCATAACAGCAAAATTCCAACCTTTATAGTCGTATTGTCCACCTAAATCTAATCCAAAACCATACGCTTTAGCAAAATCACCAACTTTACGGTAGATAATTTTTACGTTAGCTCCATATCTTAATCCAGGTATATTTGAACGACGAGCATAAGAAAATAAAAAGGCATAGTCAGCCACCGAAAACGAAGTTATTCTATCGTAATTTATATTGCCATCTGCATCAATTAATTGAGTGGTATTCGGAATATCATCAACACCAAATCGAACGATAGAAACACCAAACGAACTTACACTGTCAATTTTTGCTGCAAAACCACCATAATCGTATTTAGCAATACCAGCGAAGTATTCTGCATGCATCAATCCTAATGAAAAATCTTTATCAATTCTGGTTAATCCAGCAGGGTTCCAATAACCAGAAGTAACATCATTAACAGAGGTTATGTTAGAATTAGACATACCCAACGCTCTTGCCCCTACACCAATAGCTAAAAACTCGTTACTATATTTTGGTGCAGAAGTTTGTGCAAACGACAATATCGTAGAACAAATTAATAATATGGTTATTTTTACTTTAAGCATTGGTGCAAATAGGGATGAAAATTAACAAATAATTGAATATATTGTTGGCATATTTCAATTTACTCGTTTCTTTTTCCTTTGCTTTAACTTAAAAAATAGAATATTATTGTAAAAAAAATTGCTTGACTAATTCAAAAAAATACTTCGACAATTTAGATGCAAGCCGTTTTTTTGCATTCATCATTGTATTTTTAGCTCACACCTTTATATCTATTAACCCCATAATTAAATCTAGCGGAGCGTTTCAATTTGTTTATAATTGGGGGAAAATAGGCATGCTGGGATTAGAATATTTTTTTGTACTCTCTAGTTTTTTAATTTCTTGGATAATACTTGAAGAACAAAAAATTACTCAATCATTCAATATTAAAAACTTTTTAGTTCGTCGTACATTAAGAGTTTGGCCGCTTTATTTTTTAATTGTATTAATTGGAATTATGCTCTCGTATTTGAGCCAGCAATTAACCATTCAAATTGAACCCATTCCACCATTTAAATACTTTGGATTGTTTATTATCAACTTTTACATTATTGAAAACGGCACAAACTTCCTTTTTTTCCTTGCTTTTCTTTGGTCAATTTCTATTGAAGAACAATTTTATATTGTTTGGTCGGTGGTTATGAAGTACTTGAAAATAAACTTATTATGGCTATCTGTACTACTTATTGTAATTTCTGTTGTTTTCAGGGCATACTACATCCATGAAAGTCTACAACTATACTTTAATACCATTAGTGCATTAGGTAATTTTGGTATTGGAGGAATAATTGCTTACTTGGCTTTTTATAATAAAAAAATATTTCAAAAAGTAATTGGAATGAGCAAAATACAAACCATTGCTTTGTATACCATTCTGGTTTTAAGCATAGTGTTTTTTAATCAACTCAACCAGTATAAACTATTTACTATTGTTTCTAGACTCTATTTCTCCATACTTTTTGCACTTTTTATACTTGAACAATCATACGGAAAAAATAGATTTTTTAACCCCGGAAAGTCAAAAATATTGAACCATTTAGGGAAAATTTCATACGGATTATATTGTTTTCATGGTGTTGTTATTACCATTCTAATTAAAGCTTTAGAACAATTTTCGTTTGCCGAAACCTATTGGCACGTCTTCCTTATTTACCCAATCATCATTTTAATCGCTACCATATTTATTTCGCACATCAGTTTTAAGTATTTTGAAAACTATTTCCTTAAACTTAAATCGAAGTTTTATACTTTTACAAGCAATTAACACCAACATGAAAAAACATATTCCAAACGCAATAACGACTTTAAACCTACTTTGTGGTTGTTTAGCCATTACTAATGCTTTTACTGGAGAGCTTTATATTTCTTCATTATTAATTTTTGTAGGGACCATTTTCGATTTTATGGATGGAGCTGCAGCTAGATTGTTAAAAGTTTCAAACCCTTTAGGCGAACAATTGGATTCTTTGTCAGACATGGTTTCCTTTGGTTTAGCGCCTGGTATTATTTTGTTCCAATATGTAAATCATTTACAGGAAATCAATCCTTCTGATTTGATAACTAGTTATTCTTGGCTACCCTATTTAGCCTTTTTTATCCCCGTTTTTTCTTCATTTCGATTGGCAAAGTTTAATATAGACACACGCCAAACTTCAAGCTTTATAGGATTACCTACCCCTGCAAATGCTGGTTTTTTTATTTTCATTGTGGTTATTTATTTCTTTCCTGATTTTCCGCAAATTATTCCTACAAAAAATATGGTGATTCCAATTATATCTAACCCCATATTAATGCTAGGTTTAGGAATTGTATTTTCTTTTCTTTTACTTGCCGAAGTCCCAATGTTTTCTTTAAAAATGAAATCGCTAAAATGGAAGGGTAATGAATTACCATTAACATTTATATTGCTATTCTTTTTGTTTTTAGCATTATTTAGCTTGGTGGCATTCCCATTAATTTTATTACTTTATGTTCTTTGGTCGACCTTTGCAAAAATCACTACCAAATAACTCCGCATGCTATCTGTTTTTTCTGACGAATATTTTATGAAAGAAGCTTTAAAGGAAGCTCAAAAGGCTTTTGATGAAGATGAAGTTCCTGTAGGAGCAATTGTGGTTTGCGACAATAAAATAATTGCCCGAGCACACAACATGACAGAAAAACTTAACGATGTAACTGCTCATGCTGAAATGTTAGCAATAACATCGACAACCAACTTTTTAGGTGGAAAGTATTTAAACGAATGTACTATTTATGTCACTTTAGAACCTTGTGTAATGTGTGCTGGTGCACTTTATTGGAGCCAAGTAAAAAAAATAGTTTACGCTGCTTCAGATGAAAAACGAGGTTTTAATTCTATAGGCAAAAATATTCTTCACCCTAAAACAGAAGTGATAGCCAATACGCTGAGTAATGAATCTACCGAATTATTAACTACTTTTTTTAAGTCGAAAAGGTAAACACTAAATACATTTTGAGTCCAAAATTAATTCGCATTAGTTTTTCATTTTTGTTTATGGTAGCTCTTTTAGGAGTTGTCATGCGAATATTTCCAATATTATCTGTTCCCTTCACATATTCCAATTTGTTGCATGCTCATTCTCATGTTGCTTTCCAGGGGTGGGTCTATCTTTCATTTTTTTATATCATCACCACCACTTTCATTAGTAGACAGGACATTATAAAAAATGGTTACAAGCTACAATTTCTGCTCACAACAACAGTAATTGTTGGCATACTTATTTCCTTTATTTATCAGGGGTATGGTTTCTTTTCTATATTGTTTTCCACTCTATTTCAATTGATGAGTTATTGGTTTGTTGCTCGTTTTTTTATTGATGTAAAAAAGAATACCTTATTAAATCAACATTCGTTGCCTGTAAAATATATAAAAACAGGTTTAATGCTTTATGTGTTATCGACATTAGCTCCTTGGGCAATTGGAATTATTTCTGCTAAAGGACTTGCAGGTAGCGAACTTTATCATTCAACCATTTATTTCTTTTTACATTTTCAGTTTAATGGCTATTTTACGTTTGCGGCACTCGGAATTTTAATTTATCACTTAGATAACCATGGTAAAATAACACATACGAAACATTTTAACATCTTCTTTTATCTTTTAACTGCGTCAGTTGTTCCTGCTTATTTTTTAATGTTATTGGGAATGACGTTCAGAAACAACATACTGATTTATGCATCTATAGCTTCTATAATGCAGCTTATTGCTTTAGTGTATTTTGCCATTGCTATTTTACCGAATATTAAACCCTTTTTCAAACAAAACACAAGACTTACCAAAACATTAATACTGATTTTTGTTTTTTCTTTTTTTGTCAAAACACTTCTACAATCAATCTCTGTTCTAACAATTTTTCAAAATATTGCTTTTGGTAATCGGTATATTATCATGAGCTTCATACATCTCACCTTGATTGGGTTCATTACATTTTCGTTACTCGTTTTTTTTAAGCTAACAAACATTTTTAAAAACACTACTGCTATAAAATATAGTTTATGGTTAATAATTGTTGGGTTTGTTTTTAGCGAATTATTTATCACTCTCCATGGTTTTGGATATCAAACTAAATTTTCTTCGTATTTGATATTGATTTTTAGCATTTTAATGTTAATTGGAATAGCTTCAATTTTAACCTCACTTTTAAAAAAATAAGTTTTTTAACAACATATGTTTAAAATATTATGAATTTTTATTATATTTGGACATAATGTTATAAAATTAACTATCGCAAGAATGTTAGTTGAATAGTTTAACAAAATCGATTAATCGGGTTATATTTTAGATAAAATCGCAAGAAAAATTTTGAAAAAACCAAATAAGGTTTTAATATTGCACATTAAATTACTCTAATTCTATATTCAGAACAAAATGAAACGAATTTTAACCATAATACTTTTAGCTGTTCTTACATTAAATGTAAACGCTGGAGTTATTGTTTTAGAAGGTCATTATCAAGGAAAAAACCTTTACGTTCAAAATCCATTTGCTGGTAGTGGTGTTGGTTTTTGTACTTTCGAAGTAACCATTAATGGTGATGTTACTACTGACGAGGTTAACTCTAGTGCTTTTGAAATAGATTTTGCAAATTTCCAATTAAAAGTTGGCGATCCAGTTATCGTTAAAATCAAACATAAAGATGATTGTAAACCAAAAGTTTTAAACCCTGAGGTTTTAAAGCCAAAAAGTACATTCGAAATTGTTTCAATGGACATTTCAAAAGATGGCAACTTTGTTTGGACTACAAAAAACGAAACAGGTAAATTGGCTTATATTATTGAGCAATACAGATGGAACAAATGGATTAAAGTGGGCGAAGTTGATGGTAACGGTGCTGTAGATGAAAATAAATACGATTTTAAAATCACTCCTCACTCTGGTGAGAATAAATTTAGAGTAAAACAAGTTGATTACTCTAGCAAACCTAGATATTCACAAGCTTCTCGTTATATTTCTACAAGTGGAGAAGTTACTTTTAGTCCAATTAAAGCAAAAGATTTCTTAACTTTTACTGGAGAAACATTATTTGAGGTTTACGATAGTTTCGGAAACATTGTTAAGAAAGGATTTGGTGAAAAAGTGGATGTTACAAACCTTAAAAAAGGAATTTACTATTTAAATTACGATAACAAAACAGATACTTTCGTAAAGAAATAAGCTGAAAAAAATATTTTATACTAAGTCCCGAAATTTCGGGACTTTTTTTTTCGACATAATAATGAAAAAGATAGAACACATAGGGATAGCGGTTAAAAACTTAAACGATGCTAATTTAATTTATAGCAAAATCTTTAATCAAGAACCTTATAAAACTGAATCGGTAGAAAGTGAAGCGGTCTCCACTTCTTTTTTTATGGTAGGTGAGAATAAAATTGAATTATTAGAAGCTACCAATCCTGATAGTGCAATTGCCAAGTTTATCGAAAAAAAAGGTGAAGGCATTCATCATATTGCTTTTGATGTGGAAGACATTTATGCTGAAATGTCTCGTTTAAAATCAGAAGGATTTGTTATTCTTAATGAAAATCCAAAGAAAGGGGCTGACAACAAATTAGTATGCTTTGTGCATCCAAAATCTGCAAATGGAGTGTTAATTGAACTTTGTCAAGAAATTAAGTAAAACCGCTCCTGCTTCGTCCAAATTTTTTCCGAAGGCAATAATACCTTCGTCGTGACCAGCCATTACAATTATTTTCTCTTTATCTACGTTTGTTTCTTTAAATAAACGAAATACTTCATTCGCCATTTCTGGCGTTCCGTATGGAACATCTTTATTTGTTGTTGGTACTTTGTTCAATAGCTCCTCCCATAAATCTAAATTATGAATGTGAATAATTGCTTTGATTGATGGATGAGCTTCGTAAATTGCTGCATGAGTCATTGATTCAGACGAAGCTTTTATTGGACCTATACAAACAACACTATTTTGAGCAATATTGTAATCAGATACCAACGTAAAATGGTTAGGTTGAATGGGAAAAATATTACCCGTTTGAGTACCTGAAATTAAAAATCCATTATCTAGTTTAACACTTATATTTCCATATCCAATGTTTATCTCAGCATAATGACCAATTTGTTTTAATTCGTGCATTTTGTCCCTCCATAACATCAACTCTTTAGGCACATCAACACATAACGGCTCATTAATCCATTCAATATTAAATTTTATGTACCCTTCGTCTATATTGTGCTTTTGATTGCTCATGTTAAAATTTTTCAGGAAACAATGCTTTAATTCCTTCTTCTGAAGCCTTACAAATACCTCTTTCGGTAATCAATCCTGTTACATATTTTGCAGGAGTAACATCAAACCCATAGTTTAATGCTGGAGTAGTTTCAGGACAAATCAATACAGATTTAATTTCACCTTTTTCCAACCCTTGTATGTACTTTACTTCATTTTCATCACGAGTTTCTATAGGGATGTTTTTAACCCCATCAATCATATTAAAATCTAATGTTGACGAAGGTAATCCTACATAAAAAGGCACATTGTTGTCGTGAGCTGCAAGCGCTTTTAAATATGTTCCAATTTTATTGGCAACATCTCCATTTCGAGTGGTTCTATCAGTACCCACAATAACCAAATCAACCATTCCATGCTGCATTAAATGCCCGCCCGTATTATCATTAATTAAAGTGTGTGGAACGCCTTGTTGATTTAATTCAAAAGCAGTTAAGTTAGCCCCTTGATTTCTTGGACGAGTTTCATCTACCCAAACATGTACGTCAATACCTGCTTGATATGCTTGATAAATGGGCGATGTTGCTGTTCCCCAATCGACAGTAGCTAACCAACCAGCATTGCAATGGGTCAAAACATTTACTCTAGAACCTTTTTTTTCTGCAATTTCTTGAATTATTTTTAATCCATGCTGTCCAATATTAAAACAGATATCGATGTCTTCTTGTTTAATTTCATTAGCTCGTTTTAACGCTACTCCAATTCTATCATCAGCATCTTCAATTCCATCAATAGCTTTAATCATTTCTGTTATTGCCCAAGCCAAATTTACAGCCGTAGGTCGGGTTGCATTTAGTTTTTCAGCTACTTTTTTTAAGTATTCTTGAGGTCTAGGCTGCGATTTTGCTTCTAAACAACCCAAATACATCGCATAAGCAGCTGTAACTCCAATTAATGGTGCACCTCTAACTACCATATCTTTAATAGCAAAAGCTGCTTCGTTGGTTGTAGAAATATCAAAAACTTCAATTTTATGAGGAAAATAGCGTTGGTCAAAAACTTGGATTAACGCAGGATTAGTTTCATTAACCCAAATCGTATGATGATGTTTTCCGTTAATATTCATTTAGCAATGTTGTTAATGTATCATTATTGTTAAGATTCAAATGCTGAGCTTTAATGCCCAGTTTTAGTGCTGAATTAATGTGTTCTAATGAATCATCAATAAACAAGGTTTTTTCAGGATTAAGGCTGCCGTTATCCAATACAAACTCAAAAATTTCAAGGGTTGGTTTTCTCAATCTTACTTGATAAGAAAGGTAAACTTTATTAAACAACGACTCAAAATTACCCTGTATAAAAATTCGTTGATAGTAGTCTTCAATATAATTGTAATGTATTTCATTGGTATTACTCAGTAGATAAACATTATAATTTTTCGATAGCTCTTTGATTAAGTCTATTCTTGATTTTGGAATATCCAACAGCATACTATTCCATGCTGAAATTAATTGTTGATGGCTCAATACTGGCTTATATTTTTGAAAGAAATTTAAAAACTGAAGCGTAGATAAATTGCCTGTTTCATAATGTTCAAATATATTATTAGCTGTTGCTTCAGCAATAATTTTATCAAAATTATCATCAAACAATTCTTTAAAAGCCTTATGGGTTAAGTCTTGATTAAGATTGATAATAACCCCTCCTAAATCAAATATGATATTTTCAATCCCTTTTAGCATTTACAGAAAACAAAAATAGCAAAATAGTCCCGCTATTTATTGGTTATTTAATTTCAAATACGTAAAATTGCACCCTTAATTTTGTGTAATACACAAAAGGGCCTATAGCTCATTCGGTTAGAGCAACTGACTCATAATCAGTAGGTGCTTGGTTCGATTCCAAGTGGGCCCACAGAGACCTCAACTTTCGTTGGGGTCTTTTTTATTTAAACGTTATTTTCTTGCCAATAATATCACAAAAATTATTCAATTTTAACTTTACTTAATTACCACTTAAATTATTTATGATTTAATGTACCTTTGGTGTAGTGGTAAAAAAAACCTTCGCTATATTACTTTTACTTACATTACTGTTTAATGCAGTTGGGGTTGTTGTGTTATTTAAAGTTCAACAATATCAAGTAAAAAGAGAAATAAAGCAGCGAATTAAAAACCATGTTCCCACCGAAGATTTAACCACTATAGTTTTAACTCAACAAAATAGCAACGAATTTGATTGGGAACACGAAAGGGAGTTTCGCTATAAAGGAGTAATGTACGATGTAGTGAAAAAAGAAAGTGTAAACGAAACTACAACACTTTTACATTGCATTACTGATAGTCAAGAAACTATACTTTTTGCCAGACTAAATGATGAAGTTAAAAAAAGTATGGACTCCAAAAACAATGGTTCTCATCCTATAAAAAATGTATTTAAACTTCTATCTAATATATACTTTCCTAGTAATGAAGTCACATTAAATTTGGATATTTTGTTAATCAAAAAGCCTCTAACAAATTATTCTTGTTATTATCAAATACCATTTATTGGTACAACAAACCCACCTCCCGAATTGGTTTAAATTACTCTTTAATTAAAAAATTGGCGGTGTATTTTGTACAACTGCCTTTACTTATTTGTTTAATAACCCAATAAAAATGAGAAAAATTATTTTACTCTTTACGAGTATAATATACTCGTTATCGTTGTGTGCTCAATTGGTAAAAGTTACTGATAACACTAACTTGCAGCCTTTATCAGAAGTAGCTATTTATTGCAGCAACCCAACCATATCAGCCATTACCAACACCAAAGGTTTGGCTGACATCAGTGCGTTCAAAAATATGGATACGATTGTGTTTAGTCATATTGGCTACACCATTAAAGCTTATAGTTATAGTGAATTAATAGCTTTAAATTATACTGTTCGCTTATCCGAAAAATCATTTTCTATTGATGAAGTGGTTATTTCTGCTAGTCGTTTTGAAGAAAAAATAAAAGACGTAGCACAACCCATTCAAGTTATCAAGTCAAAAGAATTGGCTTTTATGAACCAACAAACCACTGCCGAAGTAATGCAGAGTTCGGGGAATGTATTGGTACAAAAAAGTCAGCTTGGTGGTGGAAGCCCTGTTATTAGAGGATTTGAGACCAACAAAGTATTAATGGTTGTTGATGGTGTCCGAATGAATAATGCCATTTATCGTGGAGGTCATCTCCAAAATATTATTACACTCGACAACTCTATGTTAGATAAATTAGAAATTGTTTTTGGTCCAGGTTCTGTAATGTATGGTAGCGATGCTTTGGGCGGTGTAATGCACTTTTATACTAAAAATCCGATTTTATCCGACAGTACAAGTTTAACTGTAAAATCAAATGCTTTTACTCGTTACTCCACTGCTTATAACGAACAAACTGGGCATACGGACATAAGTGTTGGCGGAAAAAAATTTGGTTCACTAACCAGCATTACTTATTCTAAGTTTGGAGATTTACGTCAAGGTAACATCAGAAACCCTTTTTATGGTGATTTTGGAAAAAGAACTTTCTACGTAGAACGCATAAATGGAAAAGATTCGATGTTGACCAACAACAATGTTAACATCCAAAAACAATCTGGATATTTGCAATACGACATCTTACAAAAGTTTTTGTTTAAGCAGAGCAGCAAGGTCTCACATACCATTAACTTGCAGTATTCATCATCTTCTAATGTTCCTCGTTATGATAGATTAACTCAACTTAGTGGAACGAATCCAAAGTTTGCAGAATGGTATTATGGACCACAAAAAAGAATGTTTGCATCGTACACGTTAACCTTGTCGAATGAAAATGTGATTTATGACAATGCTAGAATAATATTAGGTTATCAGAACATTGAAGAAAGTCGTTACGACCGAAGATTTAGAAAAGATATGCTCAATCGCCGTATTGAAACCGTAGCTGTTTTTACTCTTAACGCTGACTTTGAAAAAAAGCTGAACAAGCATGAATTTCGTTATGGACTTGATGGTTGGTATAACCAGGTTAATTCTACTGCAAGTGAGCAAAACATTGTAACTGGAAAAATAGCTCCTATAGACACTAGATATCCTGATGGAGGTTCTATAATGCAAAGTATTGCTGGTTACCTTTCTCATACATTCGAAATAAGCAAAAAACTTATTTTAACCGATGGTTTAAGGGTAAATAATGTGTTATTAAATTCCAAGTTTATTGACACTACATTCTTCCCTTTTCCTTTTAAAGAAGTTACTCAGCATAGTACTTCTGTAAACGGCAATTTAGGTTTGATTTATATGCCAGGGTTGGGTTGGAGATTTACTTTGTTAGGTTCTTCAGGGTTTAGAGCTCCAAATGTAGATGATTTAAGCAAGGTGTTTGAGTCGGTTCCAGGAAGAGTGGTTGTGCCAAATCCAAATTTAAAACCAGAATACACTTATAACATCGATTTTGGATTATCTAAAACTTTTGATGATAAGATTACCGTTGGAGGGACTGGATATTATACCATATATAAAAATGCGATAACTTCTAGTTCTGGTAAATTTAACGGACAAGATTCCATAATGTATAGTGGGCAATTGAGCCAAGTAACCACAAATGTAAATGCTGCAGAGGCTTTTATTTATGGATTTAATGCTTATTTAAATGCTGATGTAACGGAACATTTTTCGATTACCAATACAGTTAATTATACTTTTGGAAGACTTAAAACCGATTCAACAGATTATCCTTTAGACCATATTTCTCCAGTATTCGGAAAAACAAGTTTTAATTTAAAACTAAACAAGTTTAGGGGTGAATTTTTTATTCAGTATAATGGAACAAAAAGTTCAAACGACTATAATCTTGCCGGAGAAGATAATCAAGCTTACTCAACAGACCCCATTAATGGATATATGCCTTCTTGGATGACTTTAAATGTGAGATCTGCTTATCAATTTAACAAATACATGCAACTACAAGTTGCTCTTGAGAACATACTTGACCAAAACTATCGAGTTTTTGCATCAAACATTAGTGCTCCAGGTAGGAACTTGGTAATAACATTAAGAGGAAATTTTTAACTAAAATTTACCACATAGACACATAGATTTCTACTATTCACATTGAACAATTCTTTTATATAGCCATACAATAGTTTTATCCCGATAAATCGGGATAACTATAGAAAGCTATGTTCATGCTGAATTTGTCGAAAAAACTTTTTTGATTTCACAAACAACTATGTATCTATGTGGTTTATTTTTAGAACGAACTCATCTTTTGCAGATGTTCAATTAATTGATGTGTAGCCAAAGCCCTATGACTGATTTTATTTTTCAACTCCAAATTCATTTCTGAATACGTTATATCATACCCCTTTGGTTTAAAAATTGGGTCGTATCCAAAGCCTTCTTCGCCACTCCTAACACGAGTCATTTCACCTTTAACAATCCCTTCAAAACAAGATATCTCTCCATTAATTATTAATGCGATTACTGTTTTAAATTGAGCATTTCTGTTGGTTGCATCATTCAATTTTTCCAACACTTTATTCATATTATCTTCAGAATTTCTTTGCTCACCAGCATAACGTGCAGAATAAATACCAGGCTCTCCATTTAATTCATCAATTTCAAGTCCTGTATCGTCGGCAAAACAATTGTATCCATAATTATCATAAACATATTTTGCCTTTTGAATAGCATTACCCTGAATGGTATCAGAAGTTTCAGGAATATCTTCTACACATCCAATATCCTCTAAACTCAATAATTCGATAGAATTACCTATTAAATGCTTTATTTCTTTAATTTTATTTTTGTTATTTGTAGCGAAAACAAGTTTTAACATTTGAAAATTCCTTTTAACATACCTTATATTTCTGGAAACGAAGTTACTTACATCAATGAAGTAATCCAAGAAAAAGTATTTTCATCACCCGGAAAATTCTCGAGGATGTGCGAAGAAGAATTATCTAAACTAACTGGATGTAAAGAAATTCGATTAACAACAAGCTGTACTTCTGCTCTTGAATTATCAGCTTTAGCTATTGGATTGAAACCAGAAGACGAAGTTATAATACCGTCATATACTTTTGTTTCTTCAGCAAATGCATTTGCGTTGAGAGGAGCTAATTTAGTTTTTGTAGATATCAATCCGAAAACAATGTGTTTGGACGAGACTTTACTGGAAAAAGCACTTACCAAAAAGACTAAAGCTGTGGTGTTAGTTCATTATGCTGGACTAGCAGAAAATATTGAAAAAATCGTTGAATTTTGTAAAAAAAACAATCTCTTTTTAATTGAAGATGCAGCACAAAGCATTGATTCTTATTGCCAAAATAAACACTTGGGAACATTTGGTGATGTAGGATGCTTAAGTTTTCACGATACTAAAAACATACATTGCGGAGAAGGTGGTGCTATCCTGATAAATAATAGCAAATTGGTTGAAAAAATTGACATTATTTTGGAGAAAGGAACCGATAGGAAAAAATTTCTTGAAGGTAAAATTTCTACATACAGCTGGAAAAGTTTAGGTTCAAGTTATGGTTTGAGCGAAATTAATGCTGCATTTTTGTATGGTCAACTACAAAGTTTGAAATCAGTAACCAACACTCGAAAAGAGCTATACAGTTTATATCAAAAAGGTTTACAACCGTTAAAAGAAAAAGGATTGATTGATTTTCCTGAACCTACCAACAACCATAATGCTCACATTTTTTTTATTAAAGTAAAAAATATAGATGTTAGGGATAAATTGATTTCTAACTTAAGCCAGTCTGGTGTTAGTGCTTATTTCCATTATTCTCCTTTACATTTGAGTGATATGGGTATTAAATATAAGTTTATTTCTTCAGGTAATGATTTTAGTAAAATAGAAAGTGAGAGAGTTGTGAGGTTACCTTTGTTTTATGGATTAGAAAAAAATAATGTTGAGTTGGTTTGTAATCGTATAAAATCATTTTTTGAAGTTATATGATTCCAGAATTAGGACTATATGATTTTGTATTAGCATTTTTATACTTGTTTATTATTTATGTGTTTGCATTGTTTTATATTCGTATAAAAAAACACGAAAATCCAGAATACAAATACTTTTTATGGGCACTTTCTGCAAAATTATTTGGCGGGATTTTTTTCGCACTTTTTTCTATTTATTATTATAAAGGTGGAGACACCTTTTTTTATTTCAATGCAGCTGAAGGATGGGTTAATTATATAATTGACAATCCTTTAGATAATCTAAAAATGTTGTTATCATCAGAGCAACTAATTGATGACTATAGTTTTGAACATAATTATATTTATAGAGCAAACGATGTTTTTACAATGGCTTATAACACTATTTTATTAACTTTTATAGGATTAAACAGCTATTTATTAACCTCCATTTTATTCGCATTCACTTCATTTCTTGGGCTTTGGTTTGGATACTCAAACCTATCTAAATTATACCCAAACATCTCAAAATATTTATTAATTGGTTTTTTTTTCGTCCCAACTGCAATACTTTGGAGTTCTGGTATATTAAAAGACACTGTTACCCAAGGCATAATAGGCTGGTTGATTTATACAGTATCAAACCTGTTTATTTTTAATCGAAAAAAAATATTAAGTATCCTAATTTTAGTAATAGGCGCTTATATCCTATTTAAGTTAAAGCCTTATATTTTGTATGTTCTTATACCTTGTTTTTTTATTTGGATACAATCTAGCTCTAAAGAATTAATAAAAGGTTCTTTTATTCGAATCATTATACTACCTATACTGCTAGTATTCCTTTTAATTTCAGGATACTTCCTAACACTCAGTTTCTCTGAAAGTGCAGGAAAATACAACTTAGAAAACATAGATAAAACTCTTGAGGGGTTTCAGGGATGGCACACCTACTTAGCAGAAACCCAAGATCAATCAGGCTATACTTTAGGCGATATGGATTTCACACCTTTAGGAATGTTATCAATTGCACCAGCAGCACTAAATGTTACTTTTTTTAGACCATATTTGTGGGAAGTACGTAATCTACCTACATTGTTAGGTGCTTTTGAAGGATTAGTTCTTTTTATTTTTTTCTTATATTTAGTAATAAAATTACGATTAAGACTATTTATTCTACTTTTTAAAAGTAAAGAGGCTTTTTTTATGATGCTTTTTGCAATAATTTTTGGTGTGGTAGTGGGAATTAGTTCTTATAATTTTGGAGCACTTTCGCGTTATAAAATACCAGCCGAAATGTTTTTTATTACAAGCCTAATAATTGTTTATTATAAATCAAAGGAACAGACCAATTAAATATCTTTAAATATCTTTAAATATTTCAATTTATTTGATTCCACAGAATACTCTTGCTCAATTGTTTTCCTTGCTCTCCGCCCAATATTAACTCTTATTTCAGGATTGTTTAATAAAATTTTGATTTTATCAATCCACTCATTATTATAAATTAAAAATCCATTTTCATTATCATTAATAATTTCTTTATTTACTCCGACAGCAGAAACAATAGCAGGTATTTCTAAGCTCATATACTGTAATGCTTTAAAGCCACATTTTCCCTTCGCCCATTCTGTATCAGGCAATGGCATTAAACCTATATCTATTTTAGATAAATCCTCTATCTCTTTTTCTATTGACCAAGGGGTTGTTTGTGTATTTATAGATGAATAATATTTATTAATATCAACAATAACTTGAAAGTTTATTCTATCACCAAACTCTAATTTTAATTTTTCTAATTCTGGCAATATTTCTTCAAAATAAGGCAAGGTAGTGGAGGAACCTGTCCATCCAATTGTAACTACATCTTTACAGTTATTATTTCTTACAAAATGATACGATGTATCAATCGTTGTCGGAATTACAACAACTTTAGGATTAATTTTTCTAGTATACTGAGATAAATAACTGTTTCCTGTAATTATTACTTTTGAAATTTTAATGATGTCATTTGTCTTTTCTGGTTTTTTTAACCACTCAAATTTTTTGTTTTGATTTGATACATTTTTGAGCCATATTGCATCATCAAAATCAAAAATAATATTTGGATTTCGTTTATGTATCCATCTTTCAAAGAATGCACCCCCTACAACAAATGTCTCTCTAAAAATGAAAATTGCATCGTAATTTTTTGCTTTTCTCACCGTTTTTAACCGCTTAAAAAAAAGCTTAATTATTAATACTATTTTACTAATGTTTCTATTTGAATAAAATATTAAATCATCTTCTTTAGACAACAAAATATCCCATTCAAATTGAATGTTATTAGCCGAAATAAAATCTAGATATTGTTCAAATCTAAATCTTTGACCAGGAGATCTATCTTTACGATGGTGTGTTACAATTAAAATTTTTTTACACATATTATTTTGTACCCAAAACATGCCAATACGGTTCGTTATCAGAGAAAACAATTTTTGTTAATCCTGATTTCAACATCATTTGTTCTATTTGAATTTTACTAAATCGTTGTTCTAATGGTGTTCCAAATCGATCTAAAGCATCATTTCGAATGATGTTAAATGATTTATCTGAATAATATGACAATGGAATTTTTTTAATCCAACTTTTTGTCCCAAATAAATTAATTAAACTTCTTGTGATTAAAACCAAAGGTAAATAAACAACTACAGCCACTATATCACATGTCAATTTCTTTAATCCATGAGGTAATTTACTAATCATTAATCTAAAAACTGTTGAAATTTTGAATAAGTATTTATACAACATACCCCTATTATCAAGGTTGTAATATAAATAAAGCAATATAGATCCCCCAGTTTTAATTTTTTTTACAACATCAATAAGTGCTTGAGATGTATTAGGAATATGATGTAAAACTCCCAAACATATAACAAAATCAAAACTTTCATCTTCAAATGGAATATTACTTACACTTGCTTGGGTAATTCTAACATTTTCTTCATTTTTATTTAAATTAGCTGCAGAAATAATAGCATCACTAGGATCAATTGCTTCAACTATCTTTACCTTTTTCGATATAAACTTTGTCCACCTACCACTTCCGCACCCCAAATCAAGGACAATAGTTTCCTTATTTAAAATATCTTCCCCAACTAAATCAAAATACTGATTACCTGCAAGTTTAATTTCTTCTTCTGAAAATAAATTAAACTTTAACCATTCATCTCCAAATGATTTAACCGTTTCTTCATCAAAATTTGAATCATTATCAATTAAAAAAGAAGCTATAGATTTATCATTTACAAGTTTTATCTCTTTTGTTGGAAATCTATTATAAGGTAAAAAGTTCATTTGGCAAATTTATCTTAAAATAATTCTTTATAAACAGAAATATACAAATTTAATCCCTTTTGTAAATCATAGTAATCTCTTGATTTTTCCCTTACATGTGACCCAATAAAATCAGCAAATTGCTCTAAAGAATCAACAATCTTTGTGAAATTGGCTTCATTCATTTCTGTAATACAAAATCCTCCTCCTGTAGTATTGATAATTTCTTCCACATCTCCAACATTATTATTACAAATAATTGGTATCCCCATAGCCAATAATTCGCCCATTTTTGTAGGTGAACTTGCTTTTTTAGAATATGAAGGTTTTATAAAAAAAATACTTACATTAGATGCATAAGCGACCATTGGCAACTGATTTCTTTGTACAAATTGAATTCTAAAATCTTCGGGTTCTAGCTTGTATTTGCTTCCTAAGTCAAAAATAGTTTTCTTATCGTCAGGAGTAATAATTAGAAATTTTGCATCTTGATATTTTGATTTCAAAATCGAGAAAAACAACAACATCTCATCAACCAAATACCAAGTTCCTAAAGAACCTATATAAGAAAGCACAAACTCATCATTATTTAAGTTTAAATTGTATTTAGCCTTTTCTTTTTTATCAGATGTTACTAATTCAAAGAGGTTGTAATCTGCTGCACAAGGTATTACTGTTATTTTTTCAGCATACAAGTTTGGTATATCCCAATTCAACATTTCTTTTTTCCCATTATCGGTTAAAGAAATGATTTTATCAGCATGTGTTAAATATTCTTTTTCTTTCTTTTTAAAATACTTATAAACCTGTTTAAAAAGAGGATTTTTAAGATTCCATATCCCACCATCTACACGCTCATCAGCCCAAAACCCACGCATATCAAAAATAAATTTAACACCATACTTTTGTTTAAAAGCTAATCCGATTAATGAGGGTATATAACTGCGACAATGTATAAGTTGAAACTGTTTTTTTTGATGAAGTTTTTTTGCTCTTTTATTGAGTTTAATTATATCCCAAACGGTAGAAAAAACAGGAGGTGTTTTAGTGTAAAAAATGGGCTTCCAATCAATATTATATTGAAAACAAATATCTTCAATAATAGATTTATTTTTACTGTAACGCTCTTTTTTTTCGCATGAAACAAGCGTAAATTGAAAACCTTCTTTTGATAAACCAACCAAATAAGGTAATACTTGGCTTTGCCCAAGTGGGTCAGTCATTCCATCATACGAAATATATAATACCTGTTTTTTATTCATCAATTCTTTAAATCAACCTTTACTACTTTTTCCTGTAAAAATTTGTACTCATTCGAATTAATCACTTTACTAAATTGTTTCAAATTTTTACATAATCTTATTTGCCAAATTAAACCCCAATCCCTTGTGTAATAAGTTGTACCACACCCTATTATATCTTGATTAACCCGATTCGCCTCATTGCTTTCTATCAATTTCAATGCTTTAAGATACAATTCATGAGCATGTTCCATTACCTTTAAATGTATTTCAAAAAAAGACTCATTACCATCAAATTTAGTACATTCTGTTAAAATCAATTCTCCACTATCTATTCCTTCATTCAACCACATTACGGAATTACCTATTAAATGAAACTGGCGAGTTGCAATACACCAATTTGTACAATTCGGACCCCCTTTTATATATGGAGAAAGACCTGTATGTAAATTAATAATTCCATAAGTTGATTCTGCCAAAAACATGTGCTTTTTTATAATAAGTGTTCCTGAAACTAGGATTAATTCACATTCCAATGAATTTGTAAAATCAATAACTTCTTTTGAATTGATATTTGTAACTTCTATAATATTTGAACACGAAATATCTACAAAGTGCTTCTTATAATGTTCCATTAACATCTTCCATGTTACAGCTACTTTCCTTAAGAGTATTCTTTCAATAACTTTTTTGATAACGATGTTTAAGGTAAGTTTTCTTTTTTTAACTATCCCTTGTTTTGTTTCTAAAACAACACCTAAAACTTGGTGTTGTTTTGAAATTTTATTTAAAAGAGCTATTTGATTTGGCTCCTTTCCAATCCAAAGAACAACTCTCATTTATAGCGAATTAATTTTTTAATGTGTTCTAGCTTATTTGATATTCTTAACTGTGTTTTCCACCAAGCCTCATTATAAAGTTCTATTCTAGGAATCTCAAAATCATTGTCAATAAGTGGATTATACACTGTTTGTTTCACCGCTAGCCCTAATTTATAACCCAAAAGTTTTGCTGCTTCAATTGTATCTCTATTATAACTTCCAATAGGGTAAGATATTGATATCGGTGAATATCCCAATTCCTGATAAATTCTAGTGGCTGACTGAGATAATTCAAAGACTTGATCAGTTTTTTTCTTCATTGTACCGAGCATATTATGGGTTAGTCCATGAGACCCGATATAATGACCTGATTGATTCAGTTGTCTAATATCTGTCCAATTCATCATCAATTTTGGGTATACTATATCAGAAAAATGTTTAGTTATATGATTAAGAACAATGCTTCTTTCTTCATGAGCAATTGTTTTTAAGAATGGTTTGAATTTTAATATAAAATCTAATATTTCTGATTTATTACAAAGCTTAACATTTCTCATGTGTGAAGGAAGAAATGAGTATGGTAACTCTAATTCAATTTTTCTAGCTTGTTGGAATAAATATTCTAACAAATGAGTCCATGTAAGACTATTATTATCTATGCAATCTGTAACTACATAAAAAGATGATTTAACATTATACTTATTTAAGATATCTGCAGCAAATTCAATGTTGTCTTTATAGCCATCATCAAAAACAATGGTCGCATATTTACCACTTTGAAATAACGATTTATCAAGAACATAGTCTTCAATTCTAATCACTTCAAACTTATTAGTGATTTGTCTAATACACTTTTGAAATAATTTAGGATCCATCGGGTCCCATAATACATCCCTTTCAGGGCTGACTCTATGAAATAAAAAATTATATATCATTGTTTTTCTAAAAACTTATGCAAAACAATCAATAACCATATTCGATTGTACAATGAATTTTCTCCTTTCAAATATCTATTTACTAAATCGTTACAATATTCAACTTTTACAACATTATGTTTCATAATAATCTTATCATCCAAGTATTTGTCAATAAGGAACTTCCAGTCATTTTTTAACCAAATCGATAATGGTATTGCAAACCCTTGTTTTGGTCTATCAAAATACGATTTTGGTATGTACTGATACAAAATTTCTTTCAAAAGATATTTACTTTCTCCATGTTTATATTTTAAATTTGGAGAAATGTTTAAAGCCAACTCAATTAACCGATGATCTAAATATGGCACTCTAGTCTCTAGAGAGTAGTACATACTTGCTCTATCAACTTTTGTTAACAAATCTTCTTGTAAATAATAATTTAAATCAAAAAATGCCTGCCGTTCCATTGGATTTAATTTTCTATCTAAAATATCCATCTTTTCGTTAAAATCATACAAAAAATTAACTCCATCCTTCGCTTTTTGGTTAATATCATCTGACATTAGATTATTTAGTTCCAAAATTGAAAAATAGTCTTGTTCCTGGGAAAGAATATGACTTGGAATTAATTTCTTATTTGCATAATTAAAATAATTTGAATGTCGTTTATATTTGGTATTTGAGCTAGATAAAAATAATGAAATAGGCTTCCTAAAAGTCTGTACTAAAGGGTTATTTAATCGTTGTGCCCATTTATAAGACCCATAACCCAAAAACAATTCATCACCTCCCTCTCCAGATAAACATACCGTAACATTACTCTTAGCTAATTTGGAAACCAAAAGAGTTGGAAAAGCTGATGAATCAGCAAAAGGCTCATCATAAACATTTATTAATTCATCTATTTGTTCCAAAGTTTCTTGTTGAGATACAATAAATTCGGTATGGTTAGTTTTAAAATAATTAGCCACTTTTTTTGCATAGATAGATTCATTATATCTATTTTCTTTAAATCCAATAGAAAACGTATTAATAGGCACACTAGAAATAGATGATGCTTGAGCCGTAATTAAACTGGAATCAATACCTCCTGATAAAAAAATCCCAAAAGGAACATCGCTTTTTAATTGATATTGAATTGAACTTGATAGTAAATCTGAAATCTTAACAAGTGCTTCTTTTTCATTGGTTATGATTTTATCAGAGACTGCATCTATAGTAGACCAATATTTTATTTTTTCAACACGCCCTTTAGTTATTTTAAGGTAATGACCAGACTCTAATTTATATAAGTTTTCATAAATACTTATAGGTGCTGGTATAAAACCTAAATATAGAAATAATTGAATTGCTTGAGGATTAATTTTTAATTGTGTGTTTACGGCTTTTATGGCTTTTATTTCGGATGCAAACATTACATCATTACCTTGTTTGAAATAATACAAAGGTTTTATTCCAATTCTATCTCTAATTAAAAATAGCTCCTGTAATTGTTTGTCATAAATAGCAATAGCAAACATACCGTTCAATTTTTCAACAAAAGACATCCCATAATGAGAAAATGCTTCTAAGATAACTTCTGAATCTGATGATGTTTTAAAATCAATCTGATGAATTTGTTTTAATTCGGCAGCTATATCTCTATAATTATAAACTTCGCCGTTATAAACCATTACATATCGTCCATTATGCGAAACCATAGGTTGATTCGCATTGTTCGATAAATCTAAAATACTCAATCGCCGATGTCCTAATGCAATATTACCCTCAACATAAACACCGCCCGCATCAGGACCTCTATGTATTAAGGTTGATGTCATTAACTTTATTTTTTCTTCAGAAAAAACTTGTTCTATAGAATATATACCTACTATACCACACATATATTTAATCTTTGAGAGATTGATTAAAATAAATTTCTAATAAAAACGGATGGGGAATAAAAAAAAGACAAAAATGCAAACTTTAAAGCTTTATCTATTCTTTTTATTTTAAAATTAGAACCACTAATAATGTAATAACCTTTTGCTAAAGTTTTACTCCTTAGTTTAGAGGGTATAATATTACACCTAATTAATTCGGAATAATACAATTCAGTATTCATCACTAAATTTTCTGTAAGATGGTGAGACATACTTTTATCATTTATACGATAGAATAACTCTCCTCCATTATCTAACAATACACCTCTTAATCTAGCTTTTGCCACCTCTAAAAGAAAAAATCTATCCGCTGGACTTGATAAAACAGGGTTGTACAACAAATTATATTTTTTCAACGATTTTTTTCTATACATATAGTTTGAAGGGCATGTATGAATATTTTTCTGAAACATCAATATCTTCTCCTCTATATTTATTACAGGTCCTTCTAAATCTTCTGATATAAATTCACCGAAGTTCTTGAACATGATAATTTTTGAACAAACAAAATCTAAATCTAAATTACTCTTTAATATTTGGATTCTCTTTTCAATAAATCCATCTGACATAATATCATCAGCATCAAAAAAAATAACAAAATCACCTTTTGAAACATTAAAACCATTATTTCTAGCAACCGATACACCTTTATTTTTCTGGTTAATTATTTTAATTCTAGAATCTTCAATACTTTCAATAATTTGAACTGATTTATCAGTAGAACCATCATTAACAACTATAATTTCAATATTTTCAACTGATTGATTTATAATTGAATCTATAGTATCCTTAATATAAAGTTCTGTATTATAACAAGGTATTATTATAGAAACTAGAACATCTTTAGCTAACGACATACAGCAAAAAAGGTTTTACATTTACGTATTTCATCGCTATTATTAACCAAAATAAATTCGGAAGACTTTGGATAGATTGATGGTTGACCAAACACATTCATTATATAATCTTGGAATTTTATAGGTAATTTTCTTACCCCTTTTTTATATAATAGTTTCTCAATATAATATCCTATATTTTTATTTTCAGCATATCGATTATATTTCTGCCCATATAAGTCAAAACTATTAAAATGGAAATTGAGAATCTCTATAAATTCTTCATAATTCCACTCTTGAGTATGGTATGGGTTTGTAACAATTCCTGAAGGGCTATTAATTATTATATTAGGTGTAGATAAATAAATAATCCCATTAGGTTTTAAAACGCGTTTAAATTCATTAATCATCTTATTAAACTCCGTAGTATGCTCTATGGTTTCAAAAGAAACAACAATATCAAAATAATCATCCTCAAAACAAAGATTTGTTCCATCCATTATTTGGAACGAGAGGTTATTTTTTCTCCATGTTTTTTGACATAAATTAATTGCATCAGAAGACAAATCTCCGCCATAAACTTTTCCTTCAGTTTTAGTTGCTAATAAATGTGTTCCAAAACCAGAACCACACGCAATATCAAGAATAGTTTCTGTACCTGAAAAAGATTTAAGTATTTCTTCATAACGATGAAGGTGTTCACCCCACCATGGACTAACTTTGTTTATTTCTTGTCTTTCGGATGACATAATTTTTTATACAAATTTAAATGATTCTCAACATATAATTCACCAGAAAAACATTGAACTGTTTTTTCACCGTTTTCTATTATCTTATTTCTTAAAGAATCATCTTTTATTAATCTTTGTAAAGCGTTAAAAATCTCAGTTGATGACTTATGAGCTACAACTAAAGCATTATTCTCATTAATTATAATGTCATTTGCAATTCCTGAAAGCGTAAAAACAGATGGAACGCCAGCGGCCAAAGCTTCTACGTATGTCTGGCCAAATGCTTCAACTTCATTATTAATAGGTGTGTGCACGAAAAAATCAAATACTCCATACAGATGATAAAGATCACTTTCAAAAGCAATTTCCAAATAATCTTCTTGTTTCAAATTATCAGCTAACATGTTTTTTATTTCATTAGAATCACTACCTATTGCATTTGCTAAAACCAGGTATGCTTTAGGGTAAATCTTTTTAAGCTCTGAAAAGGCAGGAATTATATGTTGCAGCCCTTTTAAGTGTATGTATCTAGAAATAACCCCAATTATTGGATATGAATCTCCTTTTATATTGTACTTAACTTTTAAGCTATTTGTTTTTTGTTCATTTGTATGTTTAAACTTGTCGATATTAAACCCATGTGGAATTAATGTTATTTTTCTTAATGAAACATTTTCCCTTTCAGTTAAAACATTTGTAACATTTTGAGAAATAGAAACAATATGTGTGGATAAATAGTTAGTATATCTATCCCATTTTACTGCATCTGGATGGTACTCTATATTTGAAGTGGAATGATGTCTAGTATATATTCTATTTGGTATAAATAAAAAGCTTGAAATGGTTAGTCCAATCAAATTCGCCTCTCTTAAATGAGTATGTACAATCTTTGGTCTTATCCGAACTAACAAGTAAAATATTTTAAAGAAAGACTTCGAAATATTTATTTTTCCATCAATTGGAATTATATAAAATTTTATACCAATCAACTCTAAAAACTTAGAAAATTCTGACTCTTCTTTTTGAAGCAAAAAGTAAGTTACATCAATATTATTTTCTTTAAATCCTTTTGCTACTATTTCAAATGCAAGAGATTTATTTGTATTCGCTATTATTTGAACAACTTTTATACTCAATCTAAGAGATTTAAATCTAAGGCAACAGCTGTTGTACAAATTAAGAAATTATGATAATCACTCTTTGTTAAACTATCTACCTTCTGAATAGAACCTTGTTCATTTAAATTAAAATAGATATAATCTAAATCTTGAATTAGGCACTCTATCTTTCCTGCAATTTCATCATTCAATATCTCAATTAAAAGTGTAGGCTTATAATTTCTAAGGTATTTTCCCATCCCTTCTAACACTTCTGGCTCATGAGTTTCAACATCAATTTTCATTAAATCAATTTTATTAATATTATTTAACGGTATAAACTCATCCAATCGAAGAGTTTCAATATCTATCTCTGTAACTTTACTTTTTGTAGTGTTTAAATTTTTATTAACTGTAACGGAATAAGTATGTTCAGAATCAGTATCATAGATTTTTGCTACTCCCGTATTATTTGATAAGGCTATTTGATAAGGCTTAATATCATAATTATTCAACTCAATATTCTGAACTAGTTTCTCGTAAACTCTTTTTACAGGATCGAAAGCATAAACATTATTATTCTTATTAACTGCTTTTGCTATTAACGAATAAACCCCAGTATTAGCTCCTATATCAAATATTACATCCGATTTCTCGCATAATCTGCTCCACAATAACAGTGAATCTTTTTCCCACCTTCCAAACAAACCAGACCAAAAAATATCGTTTTCGACTTGAAATCCATAATGATTAATTTGAAATGTTTGATCTCTTTTTATTTTAACCCTAAAAACACCCTTAAAATATAAATGTTTATAAATTGATTCTGGCAATCTAAACATTCTCACTCCTTTAAAAACGACAGTCTTAAAGGGAATATTTTTATATATAAATTTTAAAATTTGTTTCACGCTAATTTTTGGTATTATTACCCTTGTTTTATATTTTTTGCAGGAACACCTACATTTACACTATTTGATTCTAAATTCGAATTAACTAAGGAATGAGCACCAACAACAGCATTCTTACCAATAGTAACCCCTTTAAGCACAGTAGATTTTGTTCCAATCCAGACATTATTCTCGATATAGATTGAGCCAATATCGTTGCCTTGTGAACTTGTAAGCTCATCAGAAAGCGTATAATTATGATTGTGATCTCTTACAACAACCATCTCAGCTATCAGGCAATCATTTTTAATAATAATTTCTTTATTTGCAGATAATAAACAATTACGACCAATAAATGAATTAGAAATTTGAATCATAGCATTCTGTGCAGCTATGATATAAGTACCTTCACTAATATGAGTATCTTTTAATGTTAAAATACCACCATCAACACATACTATTTTACAATTTCGTTCAATGGTAGTATCTCCTTGAATTTTTAACCCAGGATACTTTAAAGATAAATGAAAAATCCTAATCTTAGAGAATACTTTATCTTTTATTTCAAATATCTTCCTATAAAGTCTATACATATTTGTTTTTCCAAATATCTAAATTTCTATTCAGTAATTTCTCTAAAATATTTATTTGATGTAGATATGATGCTTGAAGTTTTATCTTCTCCTCCATATTTAAATCATTAATTTGTTGATGAGATGTATTTAATTTTCTCACTCGCTTAAAAATTTTCAACCTCAATTCTTCGGAAGGAAAAATCATTCTCAATAAAATCCGAAAAACTCGATTGGGTTTAAAGATTAAAGCATTTAATTTCTTGCTTTTAACACTTCTTCTTTTATTTATAATTTCAAAATTTTCGAGTTTAAAATCATTATTTTTCACTTCTAAAAATGATAATACTTCCTTATAACCTTCTGTGGGATTAGAAAAAAATTCTTCAAAAAGAATAACCTTAACGTTATTCTTAAATGTTTTCATAAATTTTTCTATATGAGTAGCATAGTCAATCAATTCAGAATAATACAGCCCTTTTTCAAAATTATTAGTAATTGGAATATTTAATCCTTGTTTTCTATTTTTTTCTAAATCAAGTGCCTTCCAAAAATCAGGTTCATTTTCAATCCCCACATATAATGCATCTTGATGATAAGAAATGAGAAAGTCAACTGGATGTCTTAACATTATGATTATTTTCATGTTCTCATTATATTCTTTAATCTCTAAAAATGCATCTTTAGAATATAAGTAAAACACAGATGTCTCACCTTTAATTTGGCTATTTTTTGAATCTTTAAAAAACGATGTATATTCATTAGCTGTCATCCTTTTCCTATATCTTGTTTTTCCAAATTTAAACTCTGATCCAAAAAAATGAATTTCTTTTTTTGCAGGCATAAATATTTCATTATGCTGCCTCAAATAATTATGAAGGGCTGTCGTTCCAGCTTTTGGTGTTCCAACTATCAAGAAATTAATCATCAGTTTTTAATCTGTTTTAAAATAGACCCTTTAAAAATAACCGCCAAAACAGCTATTGAAAAATAAGTAATTAAAGTAGCATAAGCAGCTCCGACAGCACCATAATATAGAATACAATAATAGTTTAATACTAAATTTATTACAATACCAATTACTGAAAACAAACCTATTATTCTGTTTTTTTTGTAGTAAAGATAATATGAAATATAAAAACTAAATATCCCCCAAAACAAGCTAGACAAAGTTAACGGTATAACAAAGATAGAAGCAGACTCATACGAAACCTCTAAAAAATATTTGAAAATAAACTCATTTGAAAAAGCTATAATAATAAATATCCCTAATGTCAACAGTATAAAAACTAACGACAAATTCAATAATCGTTTTTTGTTTTCCTTTATGTTTTCTAAATAATCATAAATCATAGGTCTAAAAACATTCATTGAGGCGCCAATAACTAGTAGTTCTATGCTTGCAATACTATATGCTACACTATAAAGACCTGTCTCTTTTAATCCAACCATTTTTTCTAAATAGAATCTATCAGATAAATTCATAACCATAATTGATACACTCATAAGTATTAAAGGAGATCCTTCTTTTAGTAGATTTTTATAAAATACAAATTGAAGTTTACCCTTCAATAAATCTTCACTTACTAAGTATCTATACCCAAATATTCCAATTACTAATAAGCTCAGAAACAATGCTAAAATTCTACCTTTCCAAGTATAATTCAAAACTATTACAAATAAAATAACTAAACCTATCTCAATAAAGAATTTAAAAAGCGAAAACAAGGCAAACTTAATCGTTTGTTTTTTATAAGTCATTAGTGTTGAAATAGTCTCAAAAAAAACAACCCCTATTGCAACAATTGGAACAAAGAGTATTAAATATTTAGGTAATCCCATAAAATTTGGAGATACCATTGTTATAAGTAAAAATAAAACTACAGTAATTAACATATTGAGGGTAATTAGCCCTAAAAATGTCCTAAAATAACTTCCAAAATTATTTTTTTCACTATATAGCTTTACCATTATAATATTAGTTGTTCCAAATGACAAAAGTGCTACAATAAAACTAGTTGCAGCTGTAAATAATGATAAAACACCATAATCCTCAGGAGAAAGATATTTTGTTAACACAGGTAATAATAGAAATGAAATTCCACTAGAAATCACATTAACCCCTGTAAATACAGATATCTTTTTTAAAATATTCAATTTATAGTTTTGAAAAGTTTAAAATTAGCATAATTTAGTTGATAAATTAAATCCTTGTTTTTTTATAAAACAGTCAACACTAGTTATGAAAATACTCATCACAGGCGGCGCAGGTTATATTGGCTCTCACACTATAATTGACATCCTTGAAAATACAAATTGGGATGTTATCTCTATTGATAACTATTCAACCTCTACAGAAACAACTTATCAGAGAATTGAGAAAATTACTGGTAAAACCATAATGTTTTATAATGTTGATTTAAAAGACATTGACGCTACAAAAAAAGTTTTTGAAGAAAATAAAGACATCAAGGGCATTATTCATTTTGCTGCTCATAAATGGGTTGGTGATTCAGTAGAAAACCCTCTTAAATATTACAACAATAACTTAATTGGATTAACAAATATACTTACACTTCAAAAAGAGTTCAACATCAAAAGTTTAATCTTTTCTTCTTCCTGTTCGGTGTATGGGAACATTGACACGCTTCCTGTTACCGAGAAAACACAACTAAATAAAGCAGAGTCTCCTTATGCATATACTAAACAAGTTGGAGAACGAATAATAGAAGATTTTATTTATGCAAACAACCAATTGAAAGCCATTTCGTTACGATACTTTAACCCTGTGGGTGCTCATATCTCTGGTTTAAATGGTGAAATACAACCTATACCTAACAACTTAATTCCATTTGTAACGCAAACAGCTATTGGAAAAATTAAACAATTAAATGTATTTGGCAACAATTACAACACTAAAGATGGCACATGTGTAAGAGATTACATTCATGTAAGTGATATTGCTTCTGCACATGTGGCTGCATTAAAAACATTGTTTGAAAATGCCAATTTTCCGAATTACGATGTAATTAATTTAGGTAGTGGTAATGGTGTGAGCGTGCTGGAAATTATCAATGCCTTTGAGCAACAAAACAACATCAAGTTAAATTACAAGTTTGGTCCTCGCCGACAAGGTGATGTAGAAAGTATTTACTCCGATTCGAGCAAAGCACTAAAAGTATTGGGTTGGAAAACCAACTACAATATTAACGACATGGTAAAATCGGCTTGGCTTTGGGAACAAAACTTAAATAAAGAGAAATAAAAAACTCCTGCAATGCTAAGAAACTCAATGCAGCTGTACCATTACATAAGTCCGACGATTAGTGAATGAGTCCTAATTCATTAATCTTTTCCCAAACAAAAGCTCTTCCTCTACTTGATTTTAATTCTTTCTCACGTTTAATAGCTTCTGATTTACTCTCGAATTCTTCAAAAAAAGCAATTACCCATGGTCTATATTTTATTGTATAACCTTTTGTTGCTTTTTCATTGTGAGAAATAAATCTACCTTCTAAATTAGACGTATATCCAATATAGATTTTATTGAAATTCCTTGAGTATAATATATATACTTTATACATTTTTTTTAAAATAAAAAAGCCTCGAATTTCTTCGAAGCTTTTCTCAAGTAGCGGGGACCGGACTCGAACCGATGACCTTTGGGTTATGAGCCCAACGAGCTACCAACTGCTCCACCCCGCGATATATTTAGAGGACTATCGTAATCCTTATCATTTCTTTCAACTCGAACCGTTGTCCGTCAATTGACGGATATGAGCCCAACGAGCTTCTCCGTCAGCTGACGGACTCCACCCCGCGATATATTTTAAGAACTATCTTTCTGTTTATCGGGCTGCAAATATAATATTTAGTTTCTTTGTATTCAAATTTTATCTATAAATAATGCATAAATCAGGCTTTGTAAACATTATTGGCAACCCAAACGTAGGAAAATCAACGCTTATGAACGCTTTGGTGGGCGAACGTTTATCCATTATCACCTCTAAAGCACAAACTACTCGACACCGTATTTTAGGTATTGTTAACGACGAAAATCATCAAATTGTGTTTTCCGATACTCCAGGTGTTTTAGAACCTGCCTACAAAATGCACCAAAGCATGATGACTTTTGTAAAATCGGCTTTATCAGATGCTGATGTTATTCTGTTTATGGTAGAGGTAAAAGAAAACAGGTTTCGTGATGCTGATATCTTAAACAGCTTAAAGAAAACCGACACACCAATCCTTTTACTCATCAATAAAATAGACGAAGTTGACCAACAATTTTTAGAGGAAAAAGTAGCGTTCTGGAAAAAAGAATTGCCAAAAGCTCAAATCTATCCACTATCTGCTCTGCACGGATTTAATATCGACAATATTTTTGAACGCATAAAAGAACTTCTGCCTGAAGGCGAACCGTATTACGATAAAGATGCGTTGACGGATAAACCAGAGAAGTTTTTCGTGTCGGAAATTATACGCGAGAAAATATTGATGAATTACCAAAAGGAAATCCCATACTCTTGTGAGGTTGAAGTGGAAGAATACAAGGAGTTTCCTCATATTGTAAAAATTAGAGCAATAATTATTGTGGCACGTGATTCTCAAAAAGGTATTATTATTGGTCACCAAGGAAAAGAATTGAAGAAAATTGGTACTGAAGCCCGTAAAGACATTGAAACTTTTGTACAAAACAAAGTGTTTTTAGAACTTTACGTTAAAGTAAGTAAAGATTGGAGAGACAACGACAACCAATTAAAACGATTTGGGTATAATCAGTAGTTGGAAGTCAGAAGTTGGAAGACGGAAGTTAGCATTGTGCGATGGATTCCTCCCTTGAGGGAGGAGTAAGGTGGGTGATTAATTGAGAAACTCAAAATTCAAATCCCTAAATGTTAATTCGTAATTTCGTAGCCTTAAATAATCATCATTTATAAAACAAAAATGAGCAACATAGTAGCAATAGTAGGTCGTCCGAATGTTGGAAAATCTACACTTTTTAACAGACTAACCGAAAGCAGACAAGCTATTGTTGACGAAGCAAGTGGTGTAACCCGTGATAGACATTACGGAAAAGTAGATTGGGCAGGAAAAGAATTTACTTTAATCGATACTGGTGGTTATGTAAAAGGTTCGGGCGATATTTTTGAGGAAGAGATTAGAAAACAAGTAATGATTGCCATTGAAGAAGCTGATTTGCTAATTTTTGTAGTTGATGTAACCAGTGGCTTAACCGACCTCGACCAACAAGTTGCCAATGTGTTAAGACGTAGCAAGAAAAAAGTAATTCTTGTTTCCAACAAAGTTGATAATTACGACAGAATACCAGAATCAAGTGTCTTTTATCGTTTTGGAATTTCTGATGAGATTTTCAACGTTTCTTCTGTTAGTGGAAGCGGAACTGGTGAATTGTTAGACGAAGTAGTTAAACATTTAATAGAAAAACCTGAAGAAATTGACGATGATGGTTTATTAAAATTAGCTATTGTTGGCCGTCCAAATGTGGGTAAATCATCACTAACCAATGCATTATTGGGTAATGATAGAAACATAGTAACCAACATTGCCGGAACTACCAGAGATGCGGTTTCTACTCGTTTTTCAGCGTTTGGTTTCGATATGAAATTGATTGACACCGCTGGTTTAAGAAAACGTGGAAAAGTTGAAGAAGATTTAGAGTTTTACTCCGTAATGCGTTCCATTCGTGCTATCGAAAATTCTGACATCTGTTTGTTGATGATTGAAGCCCACGAAGGTATTATGGCTCAAGATTTAAACATTTTACACCTTATTGCTAAAAATAAAAAAGGAGTGGTAATTGCAGTAAACAAGTGGGATTTGGTAGAAAAAGAGAGCAATACCTCAAAAGAATACGAAGAAGCAATCCGTCATAGACTTTCTCCGTTTAACGATATTCCTATTATTTTTACTTCGGTAACTAAAAAGCAACGCGTAATTAAGGTGTTGGAAGAAGTGGTAAAAGTGTACGAAAACCGTACTCGAAAAATAACCACTTCTAAACTTAATGAATTAATGCTCGACATTATTCAACGAAATCCACCTCCAGCCATTAAAGGGAAATACATTAAAATAAAATTTGTGAGCATGTTGCCAACATTAGCTCCTACTTTTGTTTTTTATTGCAACTTACCGCAATACGTTAAAGATCCTTACAAGCGATTTTTGGAAAACAAAATCAGGGAAAACTACCGTTATTCAGGAGTTCCCATTCAAATTTTTATGAGAAAAAAATAAACCATTTATTTCCCCTCTTGAGAGGGGTTAGGGGTGTGTTTGTATTAAATACTCGATATACAGATGAAAATTTTTCTAACCATATCCATGCTTATTGTCTCTAACATTTTTATGACCATTGCTTGGTATGGGCATTTAAAATGGTTTAACAAATGGAACTTGTTGTGGGTAATTTTAATTAGTTGGAGTTTTGCTTTGGTAGAATATATTTTTCAAGTGCCAGCCAATAAAATTGGGTTCGAAGGCAATGCTGGTCCATTCAGTTTGGTACAGCTAAAAGTAATTCAAGAAGTTATTACGCTAGTTATTTTCTCCGCATTTTCGGTTTATGTATTCAATTCAAAAATTACAACCAACCACCTTATTGGTTTTGCTTTTTTAATTCTTGCCGTTTACTTTATATTTAAGAAATAATATAAACTGTGAGTTCCTAAAATTGGAATCTTACTTTATTTATGTCTTTACTCAAAATGTGCTTTTGGGCTTTTAATTCATTAACTTTGGGTAAATCACTATGAAACCTTATTTTTTATACATTGTTGCGTTGTTCGTCTTGCTATCATGCAATTCATCAAAAAACCAACTTACCAATTGCAACCTAAAAAAAATAACATTTAATATAAAACATTTTGATGATCGTGGTTTGTACGGAGATACTAAAACAGCAATAGATTATGAATTTTGTGTGCCAAATAATGCTGAAACTTTAAAAACGATAAGCGAGATCGATTCAAGTATAAAACCTTTAAATGGTAAAGGGAGAACAAAATGTAAAGAAAATCACATCATAATGATTGGCAACTCATACAACAAAGACATTAAAAAAATATTATGCAAACTCTCCCAGCTCGATTACATTACTGAAATTAATCAAGTATTTTGGGAATAACATAAACGACTAAACTCATGAAAAAAATTACGACCATTCTTTTTCTAATTGCTTTTATTAGCAATATCACGGCTCAAAAAACAGAAAAATACAGCAAGGCAAGAATTTACTACAACAACGTTGAAACGTTTCAAAAATTAACCCAAAGTGGAATTGCTATGGACCATGGTAAACACAAAATGGGCGTATTTTTCGAAAGCGATTTTTCCTCTTCAGAAATTGCCCTTGCCGAAAATTTAGGCGCAACAGTCGAAATAATTATAGACGATGTTCAACAGTTTTATATTGACCGAAATCAACAAACTAAGACTCCAACATTTAAAAACAGCACCTGTTCAAATGGAGGAAATCCTATAACCTACACCAATCCTGTAAATTACAATCATGGCTCGATGGGAGGTTTTTTAACGTATGCAGAAGTTATGCAAGAAATTGATAGCATGACTTTTTTATATCCGAATTTAATAACTGCAAGAGCACCAATAGATACTTTTACGACTCACGAAGGAAGAAATTTGTATTGGATTAGAATGAGCGACAATGCAAATACAAAAGAAAACGAACCGGAAGTATTGTACGATGCTGTTCATCATGCTAGAGAAGCTATTTCAATCCACCAAATGATTTTTTACATGTGGTATTTATTAGAAAATTATTCAACAAATACTAAGATTCAAGCCATTTTGGATAATACCGAATTGTATTTTGTTCCTTTCGTTAATCCTGATGGATTTTTATACAATGAATTTACCAACCCAAATGGTGGTGGCATGTGGCGTAAAAACAGAAGAGATTATGGTACAGGAGTTTTTGGTGTTGACAACAACCGAAACTACGATTTCACAGATGGAGCAAACGGTCCAATTTGGGGAACTGTGGGTATTAGTTTAGATTCAACTAGCGATGTTCATTGTGGTCCAAGTGCTTTTTCAGAACCCGAAAACCAAACCATGAAATGGTTTGTAAACCAACACGATTTTATTTTAGCATTTAACTTCCATTCTTACAGTAATTTACTTTTGTATCCTTATGGTTTTGAAACAGGCAGATTTTGTCCTGATAATGCAACATTCGAAGCTATTTCTGATGTAATGGTTGCCGAAAACAACTTTGCGAATCAACCTGGGTGGGCACTATATGAAACATCTGGTGGTTCTGATGATTGGATGTATGGTGAGACGGCAAACCACAATAAAATTTATTCATTTACTCCAGAAATTGGTTCTCCCGCACAAGGTTTTTGGCCTACCCAAGTAGACATCAATCCTCTTTGCCAAGGAATGATGCATCTAAATTTAACAGCTGCACATTTAGCAAACAACTATGCCAAAGCAACCGACTTACAACCATTAATGATTCAAAATCAATCAGGTTTTTTATATTACAATTTGCAACGCTTGGGGTTAAATGGTAATGGTGATTTTACTGTAACCATTTCGCCTGTTTCAACAAATTTTATCAGCATTGGTGCTCAAAAAAACCACACTGGCATGAGTTTAACACAAACTGATACTGATTCGATAAGCTACGTTTTAAACCCTGCTATTACCCCAGGTGATTTAATCACTTATGTAATAACTGTTAACAACGGTTTGTTTACTGTAAACGACACCATTACCAAGACTTTTGGAACACAACAAACTATTTTATCAGACAATGCAAACAACCTTTCGAACTGGACAGTTTCTCAAACTTGGGGGATCACCTCATCAACATATTACTCTCCGTCAAGCTCAATTACCGATTCTCCTTCAGGAAATTATAATGACAACATCAATAAAACCATAACACTTTCTAATCCAATTAATTTAACCAATGTTACATCTGCTAGCATGTCGTATTATGCTAAATGGGATATTGAAGCAGGCTGGGATTATGTTCAAATAGAAGTATCAACCAATAATGGTGCAACTTGGACTCCACAATGTGGTAATTATACACATCTAGGAAATTCCGACCAAGATTTTAACAAACCATTGTATGATGGTACTCAAAACACTTGGGTATTAGAAGAAATTGATTTGAGTCAATATTTAGGTCAAACCATTAAAATACGTTTTCAAATCGTTTCTGATGGTGGAGTAACTAGAGATGGTTTTTATTTTGATGATTTTAAAGTGAATGTTGTTTATGGTACAACTGGTATTGAAGCACTTACTGAAAATGGTGCATTTCTTGGTCAAAGCTTTCCAAACCCCGCAAAAAATGAAACAACCATCAACTATATTTTACCATCTGGCTTAAGCTCTGCAACTTTAATCATTACCAACACTTTAGGACAAGAAATTAGCAGAAAAACTGTTGCAAATACCAACAACAAAATAACCATTTCAACTGAAAATTTTGAACAAGGTATTTATTACTATTTTATTGATTTTAACAACCAACGTTCAACAACCAAAAAAATGATAATTGTGAAGTAGTTATTTAACTACTCTTTGAATAATTTTAGCATTTTCATCGAAAGGCAGTACCTTTTCTCTCATTTTAACTTTATCAGAAAAGTGCCTTGAAATTGCTATCCCTTTATTCAAATGTTCATTATAGCCTTGGTGATGAAAAATTTTTATTGCTAAACATTTTTCATGTTCAAAAATAGTTCGAAGCAAAGTTTTATCTGACAAACCACATGAATGACCAACAATAAAAACTTCAAAATTTTGCTTATCTAGAAAACTTAGCATCTTATGATAATTGTTTGTTCTAGAGTATTTTGATGATTTAATATTTCTTAAATATTCATCCTCATCTCTTAATTCTAATTTTCTATATTCTTCACTTGTATCATCTCCATAACCAAAAATAATTGGATTAATTTCAGAATTAACTTCACCATGAATATTTACTATCTCACTGATAGAGCTATTTTTGGTTTGCATTATGGCTTTTTCTAATACATTAGTATAATTAAAATTTAACAACATCACTCTATTAAGCACAGAATTTCGATAACCACTTTTATTTCTTCTGTATATAAAAGCTAAATCTTTATCCTCAAGTTTTCTGTAATAATGATCAATATAATTTTCTGTAGCCTCATTTTTATTATAATCAAAAACTGAGTGAATATTATTTAAATAATCATTAAGTTTCTTTGATATATTATCTAAGAACTCATTAAGCTTTTTTACTTTACTATAAGAATTTTGTGACTCTCCTTCTTCGTAAATTTGTTTAAGTTTTTTAAAATAGAATTTTTCAATATCAATCCAATTTTCCTTAGGCTTACTTGAAATTAACTCCTTGAATAATTCTGAATGATATATTATACCTTCTAATAGGGTGGGATCTCTTACGAACTGTATAACTTTATTATATTCATTATATTTATCTGGCCAACTTGTATCACCAAATCCATAATTCAAAGTGATTTCAATAAATTCATCTTTATAATTGCTATTCCTAAACACATTATGACAAGCTTTCCCAAAATAATCTATTAGAAAATCATTATAGCAAGATTTTAATCCTTGAGATAAATCAAACCCATTCCCAATAATTATTAATCTATTATAAGGTATCAATTCTTTTTCAGTCATGTTGAGCACCTTTTAGTATCCTAAAAACGTGTAATACTGCTGGAAAAACGGCATCCATACTTTCTTTTGCTCCATTGGTTGAACCCGGCAAAGCCAACACTAAGCTCTCACCAATAACACCCGCAACACTTCTGCTTAACATCGAATATGGCGTCCTGTCTTGTCCGTAACTTCTTATAGCTTCGTCAATACCCGGTATTTCTCGTTCAATTAAAGGTTTTAATGCCTCTGGTGTAACATCTCTGTTCGACAACCCTGTACCACCGGTATAGATGATTAAATTAACTCCTGAAGCCACGTAAGCTTTTGCTTTTTCTTGAATTACATTTACTTCATCTGGAATTATAACATAATCTATTATTTCAACACCACATTCTTCCAACTTTTTAATTATCGCTTTTCCTGCTTTATCTTCTTTTTGTCCAGCCGAAATGGTATCGGAGCACACTACAACAGCAGCTTTTAAATCTTTTCTAAATTTATCTTTAAAGTCTGATTTACCACCTTTTTTCTCCACCAACTTAATGTGATGTATTTCAACCCCTTTATCAATCGGCTTAAGCATGTCGTACATGTTTAAAGCAACTACACTAGCGCCATGCATGGCTTCTACCTCAACCCCTGTTTTATAAATGGTTTTTACAGTCATGGTTACTTTAATTTCCAACCCATTTATTTCATAATCAATACCCGTATATTCAATTGGCATTGGATGGCAGTCCGCCAAAATTAACGGTGTGTTTTTAACCCCTAACAAACCAACTGCTTTACTCATAGCAAAAACATCTCCTTTTGGAACAGTTTTATTTACTATAGCATCTATTGTTTCTTGTTTGCTCACTTTTACAATTGCCTGAGCAGTTGCTATTCTGAGGGTTGAAGTTTTTGTTGTAATATCGACCATGTATCTATTTATTTACTTTCCATTGATGAGTTTCGTCCTCAAATATTTCTTTACCAAAAACGGGTGCTTTTGCTTTAATTTCTTCTGTGATGTACCTGCAAGCATCAAAAGCCATTGCTCTGTGTTTCGACGATGTAAAAACAAACAAACACAATTCGCCTGCTTTAACTATTCCTTTGCTATGATAAATGTGAGCACAAGTTAAATCATATTTATCAAATGCTGATTCTCGAATGTCATCAAATACTTTATTTGCCATTTCTTCGTAAGCAGAATAATCAATTGCAGCAACAATTTTCCCATCAATTTCGTCGGCTCTAACTTGTCCCAAAAAAATATCGTGAGCACCAATATTCGTTTTTACTTGATGATGTGCAATGGAATTGGCAATTTTCTCTGGAGTAATTGGTCCTTCGACAAAGACATTTTTAATTTTTTTCTCACTCATATTTCTATTGTTTAATAGGTAGCCATACCACCTGTTAGATTAATCAAATTATTAAATCCATTGGCTTTCAAAAACTCAATGGCTTTTAAACTTCGTACTCCATGCTGACAAATAACCACCGTTTTTTTAGTTTTATCTATTTGTGCTAAACTCACTGGTATTTGGTTAAGAGGAATATTCAACACCTCAAAGTGTTCAATTTTAGGTTGCTCCCACTCTTCTCTAACATCAAGCAATTGAAGGGCTTCATTCTCTAGTATTTTTTTTAGTTCTGATGATGTTATTTCTCCCTTTAATCCTGCTGGTTTTATTCCACAAAACAGGTCATAATCATTATTTTCAAATTCATTTTTTGAATTCAACACTTTTGTAATTTGTTCTTCCGAACGATTCACTTTTAGAGTTGTAAAACTGCTTTGTAAAGCATCATACATTAGTAATTTACCTGACAAAGGAGTTCCAATTTCTAAAATAATTTTAAGTGCTTCGTTGGCTTGTTGAGTGCCAATTATTCCAGGCAAAACACCTATTACGCCAACATCAGAACAACTTGGAACACTACCTGGTTTTGGTGGCTCCGGAAACAAACAACGATACGAAGGTCCATTTTGGTAATTAAACACCGATACTTGTCCTTCAAATTTATAGATTGCCCCGTAAACCAATGGTTTTTGCTTGATAACACACGCATCATTTACCAAATATCGTGTAGAAAAATTATCAGTACCATCTACAACTACATCATAATTATTAAAAATTGACAATGCATTTTTTGATGTTAATTTTTCAACATTCACTTCAAATTTTACAAATTGATTGAGTTGTTCTAATCGTTCTTTTGCAGCTATGGCTTTATTTTTACCAATATCGTTAATGGAAAACAAAATTTGTCGTTGCAAATTAGTTTCGTCCACCTTATCAAAATCAATTATTCCAATTGTACCAACCCCTGCCGCAGTTAAATACTGCAAAACAGGACAACCCAACCCTCCAGCACCAATAACCAACACCTTCGCAGCTTTCAGTTTTTGCTGACCAAGTTCACCTACTTTATCTAAAAGTAAATGACGACTGTATCTGTATTTTTCTTTATCGTCTAACATTCATTTATCCTCCAGCAAATGGCGGTAAAAAAGCAATTTCGTCGGTTTCAGTAATAATCAAATTGGTATCAACTACACTTTGGTTTACAGCAACTTTAAAACTCATCGTATTTAATTTTGGATGTTTTTGAACTACTTGCTCTGTTAATTCAACCACTGATATTTGTGAGGTAGTAACTTGTATTTCATCTTCTTGGCAACCCACAGCCTCAGCAAGCATTCCAAAATATTTTACCTTTAAATTCATCGTAATTCGTTAAGTTCTTGTGGTGTATTTACATTGAAAAATTCTTTTTCATCAAACCTGTTTGCATCAACCACATTCAATTTCACTTTTTCTAATGCGACTTTCATTTTTCGTTGATTGTTTTCCAATTCTTGTTTAAACACCTCAACACAATCCTTATCATACACTCCTATTACTTGGTGTGTTTTATTGTTTTTTAATGGAATAGTCACGTCGTTTTCCCAACTATTTTCAAGCAAAAAGGTTAATAATTCGACACTTACAAAAGGCACATCGCAACTAACCACAATATTTTTTTTGTGTTTTGAGCGCGTCAGCCCCGTATATATTCCTGCTAATGGACCAGCGTCTTTAATCATATCTTCAAAAACGGGCAATCCAAATTCGTTGTATTCCGCTTGGTTTGAAACAATTATAATATCTGTTGTTAATTGCTTTAACGTTTCAATAACATGAACTATCATCGGTTTGTTGTTCAACATCAACAATCCTTTATCATTGCCCATTCTTGAGCTTTTTCCTCCTGCTAATATAAATGCCCCAAAATCCAATTTATCCAAAAATCTTTATTAATTCTTTATCTAAATATGCCTGACAGTTTTTGTTTAACTTCTCAAATAATTTGATCATTTTCTCTCCTTCTTTGGTAACTTGAGTTCCCCCTCCACCTTTTCCTCCCGACACTCTAACTACTAATGGTTGTTCGGCTTCTTTGTTCATGGCATCAATCATTTCCCAAGCTTTTTTATAACTCATTTTCATTTGTTTTGCAGCCGAACTAATCGAACCAGTCGAAATAATTTCCTTTAACAAAGCAATTCTGCCTTCAGCCAAAAATGTCCCAAACTCACCATCAACCCACACTCGGCTTTTTATTTTATAATTCTTAACTGTCATGCGTTGTATAATCTAATAAATAACGATAAGTAAAAGTAATGGCTAAATTTTCTTTTTTCTATGATTTTTATCAGTACCTAAATTTTAATTTGGCAACAAATAAACATCTACCAATTCATTTTGCTCTACAGTTACTTTTTCGGCAGCAATATACACTAAGCCATTAGCCAATGCAAACGATTGTAGTGCATCAGAATCTTGCCCTAACATTAATGAAACCCCATTAGGGTTAAATTGTGCTTTTAAAAACTGTGCTCGTCCTTCCTTTTTAATGTACTTATCTGCCAATGGTAGTTTAACAATAGGTAAAAAGGGGGTTAACGACCCCATTGCCAAATTAATTGCTGGCAACACATACATGTAAAAACAATTTAATGCTGCTGCAGGATTTCCTGGTAAAGCAAAAATTGCTTTTTCTCCTTTTTTTCCAAAAAACAATGGCTTGCCTGGTTTTTGCTTTATTTTATAAAAGATTTCTTCCACTCCATTTTTAAGTAACGATTCTTTTACAAAATCGTAATCACCAACAGAAATACCTCCAGAAAGAATTAAAAAATCAGCATTTATCAATGCCTCTTGAATAAGCTTTTCAGTTGCAGCCACATCATCTTTAACCACATGAATGATAGGTGTTATTCCTATTTGCTGTATGCCTGCATTCAACATGTGTGTGTTCGATTCGTAAATTTGCCCTTCGTTTAATGGTCTACCCAACTCTACCAATTCGCTACCTGTTGCAATTACAGTTATTTTAGGCAAATCAAAGACTTCTACATGAGTAAAACCAAGAGTGGTTAAAAAGCCAATTGCAGCAGCGTTTATTCTCGTTCCTTTTTTTAGAGCAACATCTCCTTCTTTAATTTGGTTTCCTTTTTTACGAACGTTCCCGCCAAACTTCAACCCTTCATCCTTAACAGTAAGTAGATTTCTGTTAACTGTTGTCAATTCTTGCATCACCACCGTATCACACGAATCAGGCACTTTAGACCCCGTAAATATTCGCACAGCTTCTCCTTTCTTTACTTCTACAATTCTAACATCGCCAGCTGGAATAGTGTCAACAATGTTAAGCTGTTGATGTACATCTTCAAATTTAAAGGCATATCCATCCATGGCTGATTGGTTAAACAAAGGCACACAAATAGGCGCTAAAACATCCTCCGCCAAAAAATAATTTAACGCCGAATTTATTGCGACACGCTTTTTTTCTTGTTGTTGAATATTGGTTAACACCAGATTTTTAGCCTCTTCTACACTTATCATTGCATTAGATTTTTAGGTAAAGTTATTTAATTTATGGGATTTAAAAATCTGACATATGTCAGGTTTTAATTGTTTGGATAATTCGATATTTGAAAAAAAGTGTTTTTTAACTATGACTTTTAATAAAAATCAAGTTCCCTCGTGTACCTTGTGTCAGAACAAGCAGGCTGGGAGTTCCATTTTTTGCTGCCTAACTAATGACGAGTTAGATACGCTTTCGCAAGGAAAAAGAAACATGACCTTTAAACGTGGGCAGGTTATTTTTAGTGAAGGAAATCAGCCGCATGGTATTTATTGTATACATTCTGGCAAAGTAAAAATTCACAAATTGGGTGATGAGGGCAAAGAACAAATTGTACGTTTAGCAAATACCTCAAACATTATTGGTTATCGCTCGGTTTTAAATAGCGACAGCTATTTTGCATCAGCTACTGCTTTAGAGGATACCGAAGTTTGTTTTATTTCGAAACCAGCAATTATCAACCTTATCAAAACCAACAGCAATTTTTCTTTTTCTTTAATGGATTTGCTGTCGGATGATTTAAAGCGGGCAGAAGAAAAAATTACACACATGGCTCAAAAACATGTGCGAGAACGTATAGCAGAAGCCATTTTACTTTTGCATGAGGCTTATGGTTTAAAAGAAGATAACAAAACCATCGATTCCAACTTAACTAGAAAAGAAATTGCAAATATTGCTGGAACCACCACCGAAACATCTATTCGAATTTTATCGGAATTTCATAAGGATAAAATCATAGAACTAGACGGTAAAGACATTAAAATACTAGACCTAAAAAAACTTTTTAGAACAGCTAACATTTTCGACTAAAGCAGGTTAAAGTGAATTTTATCATATTTTGATATGATACTAATCATTTTTAGTTGCTCACGAAGGGTTTAGCTTTATCAAACTAAATTTAAAAGAAGAATACAAGTTTTGAATAAGAGTAAAAATAAATTAAATGCATTGTCGGTAGATTTGATTGAGAGAATAAAATCAATTGCCAATAAAGGTATTTCTTTTGCTCAGGGCGAGGTATTGTTTAAAGAAGGCGATCATAAAGAATACATCTATTTGATTGAAAAGGGTGAAGTGGCTTTAGTAAAAGACAAACAAGAGAAAAAAATAGAAATTATGAGCCAAAACGATGGCGAAATAGTAGGTGTTGATTTAATTTTTAACGACCACGATTGTGAATATTCAGCACTGGTACTGCAACCATCTATCGTTTACAAGGTATTAATTTCCGATTTTAAAGAGTTGTTATCCAACAACAATGGTTTATCTCTAGAGATTTTAAAATACTTAAGTTCGCTTATCAATAAGCTTGAATCTAGAAAGTTAGCTTAACGCAACACTGATTACATCGTTAAACAATTCTTTAAGTGAAATACCTTCATGGGCAGCCATTTGTGGAATAATGCTTTGTGCCGATTGACCTGGAACAGTATTGATTTCAATTAGATGTGGTACATCGTTAACAACAATATAATCAGCTCTGCAAATTCCGCTTAAATCTAAAATTTCATATATTTTTTGAGTGGTAGCTTTTATCGTTTTTTCAATATCTAATGGTAACTCAGCTGGAGTAATTTCTTTTGATTCTCCAGAATATTTTGCATTAAAATCAAAAAATTCGTTATCGGAAACAATCTCGGTTATTGGCAACACTTTTATTCCGTTTTTTCCTTTATAAATACCATTAGTAAATTCTCTACCTTGCATAAACGATTCAATAATCGCTTGAGTACCGTGACTTAAAGCTAATTCGATAGCTGCTTTCAGCTGGCTTTGCTCTTTAACTTTGGTAACACCAAAACTACTTCCCCCATCAGCAGGCTTAACAAAACAAGGTAATCCCACTTTGTTGATAATATCGGCGTCATCAAATTTTTCATTTTTCCGAATCAACACCGCATTGGCAACAGGTATGTTAAAGTTTTTTAAGAATTGATTACACACAAATTTATTAAAGGTAAGTGTAGAAGCCAACTGACTGCAAGTACTATAAGGAATGTTTAACATGTCGAAATAGGCTTGTAATTTCCCGTCTTCCCCTGGCGTACCATGTATTACAATAAAAGCCAATTCAAAAACTTTTTTTTTGCCGTTCACTAAAATAGAAAAATCGTTTCTATTTACTTCAATTTTCTCTCCATCTACAAAAGCAAACCAGCCTTCTTCGTCAATTCTCACCTTAATTGGAGCATACTTTTCTCTATCAATCTGTTGAAACACAGTTTCAGCACTTCTTAATGAAATTACTTTTTCGTGACTATAGCCACCTTCAAGAATAGCAATTGTTTTCATAGTTTTCTAAAATTCTGTCACAGTGAGTGTCGAACTGTAAAATATCCTTCGACAAGCTCAGGATGACAATTAACATACTTAAAATGACATAAAAGAGTATCATTAACAATAAGCCAAATGTATCGAGTTATTTTATTATTAATTCTAATCTTCACAATAAATATTCATAGTGCAATGTTGATAGGTTTGCTATAATCTATTAGTTTTACACTACCATGAGCAAACAACAAATAATTATTTCGGTTACAAACGACTTGGTTACAGACCAACGTGTTAACCGTATTTGTTCTTCGTTTGTTGGGTTAAACTACGAGGTTGTCCTCGTTGGCAGAAAACTTAACAACTCATTACCCATTGATAGAAAATATAAAACCAAACGATTTAATTTGTGGTTTAATACTGGTTTTTTGTTTTACGCCAATTACAACATTCGTTTGTTTTTCTTTCTATTATTTTCTAAATCTACCCTGCTTTGGAGTAACGATTTAGACACCTTACCAGCCAATTACCTTATTTCAAAAATTAAAGGCGTAAAATTAATTTACGATAGCCACGAATATTTTACCGAAGTTCCTGAATTGGTAAATCGCCCAAAAGTTCAAAAAATATGGCAAACCATTGAACAATGGTTTTTTCCTAAATTAAAAAATGTGGTTACCGTAAGTCCACAAATTGCAGATGAATACTCGGCTAAATATGGTGTGAAAATTACTGTAATCAGAAATTTACCCATTAAAATTAAAGCACATTACGAAGTAAAAAATATTAAAATAGACGGTAAAAAAATCATTCTATATCAAGGTTGGGTGAATATAAATAGAGGTTTGGAGCCATTAATAGCGGCCATGCAACAGATTGAAAATACACACCTTTATATTATTGGTGATGGTGACGTTTTTGACAAAATAGTGCAACAAATTTTGGATTTAAAGTTGCAAGATAAAGTTACTTTATTGGGAAAAATACCTTTTGAATTACTTCCTCATTATACGTACCAAGCCGATTTAGGTGTTAGTTTAGAAGAAAATGTTGGTTTGAATTACAAATACGCATTACCAAACAAATTGTTCGACTACATTAATGCTGCTGTCCCCGTTTTAACTTCCGATTTGCCCGAAATGAAAAAAATAGTTTCTACGTATAACGTTGGGGAGACAATAGAAGTGATTACACCTGAAAAAATTGCTGAAAAAATTAATGAGTTGTTTAGTAATGAAACTCTCCTTAAACAATACGCTACAAATTGCTTAAAAGCAAAAGAAGAATTGTGTTGGGAAAACGAACAACAAAAGCTTTATGCTTTAGTCAAAGAAATTAGATAAGTAATTTCTCTTTTATTCTAATAAATTCAAATTTTATTTTAGTTGCAAATACTTTTTTACCAAAACCGACCGTTTAATTGGAAAAACCGATCGTTCAAAAGAAAAACAAACACTTATTAGTAACTCTTTTAAATAAAAACTAGGTTTGTGTTTGATGGTTGGATGTAGCGAATTTTAAAACCTATTTTCTCCAAAAAAAGTCAAAGAATACTGCAACATTAAATTAGGAAAACTCATGAAAAAATTGCTGACAATAATTTTAAGCTTTTTTACAATATCAAGCTTTTGCCAAACTAGTATAAATAAGGCTGAATCAGTTTTAAATTTTGATTTTGAATCTATTGAAAATGATATGCCTATTGGCTGGAATAATTTTGGAAGTGCAAACTATAGCATTTCTTTAGATTCAACCATTTTTAAAAGTGGTAAATATTCTGCTGTAATTGAATACCATGGAGAAGTTTCAGACTTTAAAGCTTGGGCTTTTAATATTCCTAACAACTATAATGGCAAAAAAATAACTTTATCTGGTTATATTAAAACCGACAATGTAACCAATGGTTATGCTGGATTATGGATGCGAATTGATCCACAAATTGCATTTGACAATATGAACAAAAACGGTGTTCAAAAAACAACTGATTGGACAAAGTATGAGATAACACTAGATATGGAACCTGAAAAAACTGATCGTATAGTTGTTGGTGGTTTACTAGTTGGGAAAGGCAAAATGTGGCTTGATGATTTTAAAGTTAGTATTGATGGTAAGGATATTAAAGATTTAAAACCTATAGTAAGAAAAGAATTACCTGCCGAAAAAGATAAAGAATTTGACAAGGGCTCAAACATCGAAAACATAGCTTTAAACACAAGCCAGATAGCAAATTTAAAAACACTAGGTTTGGTTTGGGGATTTTTAAAATACTACCACCCTAATATTGCAAAAGGTGATTACAATTGGGACTACGAGCTTTTTAGAATCCTTCCAGAGATACTCAATTCAGAAAACAATTCAACTAGAGATGAGATTTTAGTGAAATGGATAAACAAATTTGGAGAATTTACAGTTGGCAAAACACCAGTCATTAAATCATCAACAATAAAAATTGAACCTGATTTAGACTGGATTAAAACTTCTTTTTTTTCAGACAAACTTACCACTTTATTACTAAAAGTAAAAGATGCAAAAAGAACAAATGAGCATTATTACATAGGCTTACATCGTGGCGTTCTTAACCCCGATTTCAAAAATGAAAATCCCTATTCATCAATGAAATACCCAGATACTGGATTTCGTCTTTTATCATTATATAGATACTGGAATATGATTCAATATTACTTCCCCTATAAAAATCTGATTGAAGAAGATTGGAAAATGGTTTTAGAGGAATTTATTCCTAAAGTTATAAATACTAATAATGAAACCGATTATACACTTACAATTTTAGAGCTTATTGGTCGTGTACATGATACTCACGCAAATATATGGGGAGGAAACAAAATATTAAGTAATTATTTTGGGCTAAGATATACACCCCTTGATTTAACTTTTGTTGAGAATAAGCCGATAGTAACTGGGTATTATGATGAGAACTTTGGAAAAGAAACAGGTTTAATAATGGGTGATGAAATTACAATGATTAATAATCGAGCAATTGAAGATATTATAAAAGATAACTTAAAATATGCCGCTGCATCAAACTATCCTACACAGTTAAGAAACATCTCATCAACACTTCTTAGAAGTAACGACTCTAACATAGAAATAGAATTTGTTCGCAACAATAAAAAGGATGTCAAAGTCTTAAAAACATATAATAAAAATGAAATTAACATTTACAGTAAATTTGAAACAACCGACACCTGCTTCAAAATAATAAATACTGACATAGCATACATTGATAACGGCTCTGTAAAAAAAGAATACTTACCCGAAATTTGGAAAGCAATTGAAAACACCAAAGGACTTATCATTGACATTAGAAATTACCCTTCAGACTTTGTTATCTATTCCTTGAGTAATTATTTAATGCCTAAAAAGACTCCTTTTGTAAAATTTACCAATGGTAGTGTTGAAACTCCTGGTCTTTTTGTTTTTGGAAAACGATTATATTCAGGAATGAAAAAGAAAAATTATTATAAAGGCAAAGTTGTACTAATTGTAAATGAAATAACACAAAGTTCTGCCGAGTTTCATGCTATGGCTTATCAAGTCAACCCAAACACAACAACAATAGGCTCAACAACAGCTGGAGCAGATGGAAATGTTTCTCAAATATTTTTACCTGGAGGTATAACCACTATGATTAGTGGTATTGGTGTTTATTATCCTGATGGTAGAGAAACACAACGAATCGGCATTGTGCCTGACATAGAAATTAAACCAACCATTGAGGGTATAAAAAATGGCAAAGACGAATTATTGGAAAAAGCAATCGAAATTATTAATTCCAAATAAAAAAACCATTACGGTTTAGTCAAAGAAATCAAGTAACCCAACTTGTAAATATCGAACCAACGCAAATTGGGTTCGTTTTCAGCAAGTTTTTGCTCAATAGTAGTTTTATTTTTGGTGTAATATTTCAGTATTTTATTCGACAATCCCAACTTGTTTACCAACTTATAAAAACGAAATAGTTTAATGGACTCATCAACCTTGCCCGACTGAATAAGCTGATGTAAATTTTGAATACCCTCTTTTGTTTTTTGTAAAAATTCATCTAAGCCTTCTAAACCGATATGGCACAAAGGGTTTTCGATATGCAAAATGGGAATGTTTTTCTTTTTCAATTCAATTCCAAACAAGGTGTCTTCATGCCCATAACCTTGCAAGGTTTCATCCAATTTTATGGAAAGAAATAATGATTTTGAAATCATAAAATTGTTGGTCATAAACGAATCATAAGGCTGTTTTACTCGCTCTTTTGCAGAAATAGTCTCTCTATTAACACCATACCACCACCTAAAATGAGTTTCTTTAGTAGCAGGAGCTTGATTTGCGTAATTTCTACCCCCATAAACTACCGTGTTTGATTTCAAATTTTCAATGTAGTTTCTAACAAACTGATTATTATTGGTTGTTGAATCGCAATCTAAAAACAGCAAGTATTCAAATTGGGCTTTTTCAGCTAATAAATTTCTTATTTTCGAACGACCAACATTTTGAGGTAATTCGGTATAAACAACATTTGGTAGTGTTGCTAGTTCTTGATTTTTCGATTTAAATTCAGTTATAGAACCATCGTCAAAACACAAAATTTTAAACTCAATGTTACATGCCGAGGCTTGATTGGACAAGTCTTTTACAAAACCAACAACATCAAAATTGTATATGGGAATAAGAATGGATAACATTTATTTTTACTTGTTGCCTATCATACTTTTTTATTTTTCCTGATGAAGCGAAGCGGAAGTCAGGAATCCATTTTTACACATTTTTAAAACTGGTTTCCTGCCTACGCAGGAATGAAGCTAATTCTAGCTACAAATTCTCCCCTTCTGTTCTTGGTTCTTCAGTAGGAGTAGATGATTTAAACGTGTTTTTTCTGGTAATATTTTGATGCGTATCTTTTACCGTTCCATCTTCACATTTTAAAGTACGCGATGGAAATTTTTCCATTAAATGAAAATCGTGAGTAGCCATTAAAATAGCCTTTCCTTTGTTGCTAATTTCAATCAACAAGTTCATGATTTCTTCTGATGTTTCTGGGTCTAAATTTCCTGTTGGTTCGTCGGCTAAAATTAAATCGGGTTCGTTTAACAATGCTCTTGCAATAACAACTCGTTGTTGCTCTCCTCCAGATAATTCGTTAGGAAATTTAAAGCCTTTGCTCGACAACCCAACACTTCGCAACACTTCATTAATTCGTTCTTCAATTTTTAATTTGTCTTTCCAGCCAGTTGCCGTTAAAACAAATTTTAAATTATCGTAAACACTTCTATCGGTTAACAACTGAAAATCTTGAAAAACAATTCCCAATTTTCTTCTCAAAAAAGGTACTTTACTTCGTTTTATGGTATTTAAATCAAAATCAACCACTTTGGCTTCGCCTTGTTTAAGTGGCAATTCGCCGTACAAGGTTTTTAGTAAACTACTTTTTCCAGAACCCGTTTTACCAATTAAATATACAAACTCTCCAGCTTCAATATTGATGTTCACATCTTGTAAAACTAGGTTGTCTTGCTGAAAAATGGTTGCCGAAGAAATATCTATAATCATGCTCAATGGTTTACAAACTCATTATTATAAGGTCAAACAAAAATAACATATTTTATTGCTCTTCTGGTAATTACCTTTTTTGGAATACAAAATAATTTCAACAAACGCACGTTGAAAACTTGAAAACACTAAACCGCTAACTTGGTTTATTCATTCTAATTTTATCCAACTATTTAACTTACCTAAAGTATAAATTGATTTTAAGAAAAATAATATCATTCCTGATTCTTGCAGTAGTTTTTAGTCTTTCGCTAAATGCACAAAAAACCACTATTTACACACACAAAAATGTAGATTATAACAGTGCTTTAGAGCTGTTTGATAAAGAAAAATACAGTGCTGCCCAAGATAAATTTTCGATGGTTTACAAATCAACCATGGATAAAAAATCGGAAGTAGCGATAAATGCTAAATACTACATGGCATTGTGTGGTTTAAACTTATTTAACACCGATGCCGAAAATTTGTTTGTTGAATTTATTAACGATTATCCTGATAGTCCAAAAATTAAACAAGCCTACTTTTATTTGGGCTCATACCATTTTAGAGGCAAAAAATATGAAGAGGCCTTGGTTTGGTTTCATAAAATTGATGCACTTGATTTGTCGGAAGAAGAACTAGCCGAATACCGCTTTAAAGTTGGATATTCTTATTTTTCGTTAGAGAACTTTGATGAAGCTTCAAAACACTTTTACGAGATAAAAGATTACGACAATCAATACACATCTCCTGCTCGTTATTATTATGGACATATTGCATATTTGCAAAAGAAATACGAATCGGCTTTACAAACCTTTTTGTTGTTAAACAACGACGAAAAGTTCTCACCAATTACTCCTTATTACATTTCTCAAATCTATTATTTACAAGGCAAGTACGACAAGGTTATTGAATACGCTCCAGCATTATTAGATACCGCTTTACCTGCTCGTAGTGCCGAAATTGCTCGTATTATTGGAGAATCCTATTATCGCACAAAAAAATACAACGAAGCCATTCCGTATTTAAGTCGTTTCCACAAAGAAAAGGCGGCGTTAGCCACACGCGCCGATTTTTACCAATTGGGTTTTGCTTATTTTAAAACTGATAGTTGCGACAATGCCATCAACTGGTTTAAAAAATCGATTGGTGAGGCTGATAGCATTTCGCAAGCAGCACATTACCACATGGCAGAGTGCTACATTAAAAACAACAACAAACAATATGCTCGTACTTCGTTTAGAGAAGCTTACAAGCAAGATTTTGATTCTCAAATTAAAGAAGATGCCTTGTTTAATTTTGCGAAAATTTCCTACGAATTATCGCTACATCCGTTTAACGATGCTATTATTGCTTTCGAAGAGTTTATCAATACTTATCCAAACTCAAACAAATTAAGTAATGCTTACGAATACTTGGTAGGTGTTTATTACACCACTAAAAACTACGAAGCTGCGTTAAAATCGTTAGCAAACATCAAAGTGTTAGATCCAAAATTGCAAGAGGCTCATCAAAAAATTGCTCATTACCGTGGTTTAGAATTGTTTAACAACCAGAAATACAACGAAGCAATTGCTCATTTTAATAAAAGCGACGAGTACATCATTGATAAAAACATAAAAACTGAAAACACATACTGGAGAGCGGAATCGTATTATGCGAACGACGATTTTCAAAAAGCTGTTGGAGAATTCAAGAAATTTATTTTTGAGCCAAACTCTACTTCTTCAAAAAACAGCAATAAGGCTAACTACAATTTGGGCTATGCTTACTTTAAATTAAAAGAATACGAAGAAGCCAAAACGTGGTTTAGAAAATACACGCAAAATGCACCTGATGAAAAATCGAAATTAAATAACGATGCCTTAAACCGAGTTGGCGATTGCTTTTTCATTACCAAAAATTACAAAGGAGCTATAGAGTTTTACGATAAAGCTGCCATGATGGGATTGTATCAAACGGATTATTCACTTTTTCAAAGTGCAGTTTGTAACGGTGTTAATGGTAATTACAATGACAAAATTAGTTTGTTAAATACCTTTATTGCACGTAAAGAAAAGTCGCATTTGTTGGACGATGCTTACTTTGAACTGGGTCAAACTCACCTTATTGTTAACGATAACGAAAAGGCTCTAAAAAGCTTTAAACAACTTAACAGTGAATTTCCAAACAGCCCTTACATTAGCCGTGCGTTGGTAAAAGAAGGATTAATTTACTACAATAGAAAACAAGATAACGATGCTTTGGCTGTTTTCAAAAAAGTGGTAAACGACTATCCAAATACCGATGAATCGAAAGAATCGTTAGAAAAAATCAAAAAAATATACATTGATAAAGGTGATTTATTGGCTTACGAAAATTATTTAAACACCGTTGGTGGAGCAGATTCTTCGGCATTAATTTTAGATACCGATTATTACGAAGTGGCTGAAAACAGTTACATGGATGGGAATTGCGATAAAGCCACTAACGAGTTTACCAAATATTTAGAAAAATATCCTGATGGTGCTTACATGATTAACGCTCATTTTTATAAAGCCATATGCGAGCAAAAAGCTGGTTATGTTAACGAGGCATTGTTAGATTTTAACAAAGTTATTGCTCAACAAAAAAATAAGTTTACCGAAACATCGCTATTAAATGCTGCCAAAATAAATGCCGATTTGGGCAATGCTGCAGAAGCATTAAACAACTACAGCAAATTAGAATACATGGCAGATGTACAAGCCAATGTGTTTAAAGCACAAGTAGAACAAATGCGTTTAAACTATCAGTTAAACAACATTGACAATGCCATTAAATATTGCGAAATCATTATCAACAAAGATAACGATGATGCTAAACTGATTGCCGAAGCACATTTGATTTATGGTAAATGTTTGTTAAGCAAAGACGATTACAACTTGGCGTTGAAAGAGTTTAAAACAGCATCAACATCAAACAATAAATTTGGTGCTGAAGCCAAATACCAAGTGGCTTACATCTTGTATTTAAGAGGTGAATATGCCAATTGCGAATTGGAAGTGTTTGCTTTAATTAAAAAGTTTTCGGCTTACGACTATTGGATGGGAAAATCGTTGGTATTGTTGAGCGACAATTATGTTGCTAAAGGCGATTTATTCCAAGCAAAAGTTACATTAAAAAATGTAATCGACAACAGTAAATACCCCGAATTGGTTTCGGCTGCACAAGATAAATTGCGCATTATTGAAGAACAAGAAGCTGCCCAACGAGTAGTGCCAAAAACTGAAGAAACGACTATTGATTTAAACATTGGATTAGATGTAAACAAGCTTTTTTCAGAACCTGAAAAAAGTTTTGATGAACCTATTCCTACGGGAGAAAACCCTGTAATAAAAGAAGATGTACCAAATGAAGAAGAATAAAACATACGTACTGTTTATTTCCATGTTTGCCACATTTGTGTTAGCAAACACCCCTTCTTTTGCTCAAAAACCAATTGATACTACCACCATTATTACCGTTAAACCATACGACCCAGTTTTGTCGGATGCCTTTAAAATTAAAGAACACCCAACCATTCAGGATACCGACAAAGTCATCCCAAAATTATCGTACACCTTTATCAATAAACAAGTGCCTGTCGATTTTCAAGTAGAGAACATCTTGCCTGCAAAAATTAAAGGAGAACCGTTAGTTAAACTATATCGAGGTTATGCAAAAGCTGGGTTTGGTAGCCAGACTACACCGTTGGCAGAATTGTATTTTAACTCGCAACGTTCTAAAGAATTCTCATACGGCTTTTTTGGAAAACACCAAAGTTCAAGCGGAATTTCAAACATTGATTATAGCGAGTATAGCGACAACCATTTGAGTTTGTTTGGCAAACGCTTTTTAAAAGAATTTACGCTTTATAGCAAACTTAATTTTGATAGAAACATGGTTCATTACTATGGTTTTCCAGAAAAAATTAAACCTGAAATAACCAATGGCAAAGAATTACGCCAACGCTTAACTAAATTGAGTGCCAATGCAGGATTAACCCGAAACTTTACCGACTCCTCGCAATTCGATTACAATTTCGACATCAACTACCACCATATTTTTGATATACACAACACCGAAGAAAACAACCTCCGTTTAGACGGTAGCTTAAGTAAATACCACAAACGTGAATTGTACGCCATTGATGCCGAAGTAAATTACAACAACCTCAACAATGTATTGGATTTGGGCAACACCTTAATGGTTGGTTTACGTCCATACATCAAAACATCAGCTAAAAGCTGGCAATTTAAAGTTGGTTTAGGCTTGTATGTAAACCAAGCCGATAGTGTTTCTAAATTCCATTTTTACCCAGAGGCAGAGTTTAAATACAATGTGGTAGAAAACATTATTATTCCTTATGTGGGAATAAAGGGTGGTATTTTGGCAAACAACCTCAACTCGTATTTTAACGAAAACCCGTTTATCAATACCAAAACATTGGCGGCTGCCAACACCAACCAAAAATACAACATTTACATTGGTATTAGAGGTAGTTTAAGCAAGCATGTAACCTTTAACACCAGCTTTAGCAAACAACAATTGGAAACCATGCCTTTGTTTGTGAAAGACTTTAGCAATGTGTTGGAAAACCAATTTACTGTACTTTACGATACCGTTGGTTTAAACCAAATAAGTGGCGAATTGGCTTACCAAAAATTAGAAAAACTAAAAATAATTGTACGTGGCGATTATTTTGATTACAGCCCTGCTAACGAGTTAAAAGCTTGGCACAAACCCGATATGAAAATTTCGCTTTCTGGCATTTACGATTTAAGCGATAAAATTATTGTACGTACCGATTTGTTCTTTATAAACAAACAATATGCAAAAGCATTTAACAGCGTTACCGATGCAAGCGGTGTAATTATAATTACCAAAGAAGCCAAAGAATTAAAAGGCGTATTTGATGCTAATTTAGGCTTGGAATACCGATACACCAAAAAGCTTTCTGCTTTTATCAACTTTAACAACATTGGTGCTGTACATTACCAAAAATTTGAAGATTACCCTACGCAACGTTTTAACGTGATGGGTGGTTTGACGTATTCGTTTTAAGGTTTCCAACTAAGAGAAAAAGTTATTATCTTTAGTTCTATGATATGAAAGTCCTTTTAGACACAAATATTATTATTCATAGAGAAGCTAACAAGATTTATAATCTTGATATTGGACAACTTTTTCATTGGTTAGATAAGTTAAAATATTCAAAATATATTCATCCTTTAACAGTCGAAGAATTAAACCGATATAAAGATCCAGATATTCTTAAAACAATGAATATCAAAATTGAAAGTTATAACAAAATAAAACATTCCGCACCTCTAGGAGAAAAGATACTAAATGTCAGTAAACAAATAGACAATCTAAGCAATGACTTTAACGATACTCAACTGCTAAATGAAGTATTTGAGAATCGAGTAGATATTTTAATTTCAGAAGACAAAAAAATACATGCTAAAGCTGCTTTATTAGGTATCGCGGAAAAAGTCTTTAAAATTCAAACTTTTCTTGAAAAAGTTACGGCCGAGAATCCTGAGCTTATAGACCATAAAGTATTAGCTGTTAAGAAAATGGACTTTGCAGAAGTAGATTTAAAAGATCATTTTTTTGATAGTTTTAGGGCTGATTATAGTGAGTTTGACA